>JBJLER010000105.1:0-15784 GCA_045565735.1 Pseudohongiellaceae bacterium | reverse complement strand
TGCATTCGATAGAGAGGAATTGAACACTCCGTGTTGTATTTGAAATTAACGTGGCTGAGCATCACCCCTTTTGATCGACCAGTTGTGCCACCAGTATAAAAAATAATGACAGTGTCATCATCGGAACTTGGTGTTAGCTCTGCATAAGACTCACTGGCAATGATTTCGGTAATACGATCTTCATAAGACACCATGCCTTCTGGTGCAGCAATCTCTCCACAGGAAACAATGCTGATTAAGCTCAAACAACTTTCTTTAATTTGTTGAGCGTGGTCAAGAAAATTAGGATCGACAATTAGAACTACTGGCGAGCAATCCTGCACGCATTCGATCATTTCTCGAACTGCCAAACGATAATTGACCGGCACCATGCTTGCACCAATTAATGCCGGCGACCAATAGGATTCAAAGCAAGCATTGGAATTCAATCCGAGAAAGGCAACCCGATCACCGGGATTCACTCCCAACTCTTTCAATAGAGTTGCTGCAGCAATGCATCGGTTTTTCGTTTCCAACCAGTCTTGTGTTTTGCCATTAAAACTGATGGCAGGCTTTGCAGGCCACTTATCGGCAGAAGCAAATAAGAGATCAGTAATTCGGATTGATGAGCTAACTTCTTCCATCTTTGACTACTTCCTAGTTTGCTGAAACTCCCGCAATTATTTTCTCATCATGCAGTTTGCCAATTTGAGCACTATCCATACCAAGAATCTCAGAGAGAATTTCATCGGTATGCTGGCCGAGCTGAGGTGCTGGCTTCGGTGGTTCATGTTGCAAAGCCGAAAACTTCATGGCCTGTGAGGGCGCTAAATAAGAGCCGATACCAGGTTGTTCAATTCGGGAAAACAGAGGGTTTGCTTCGGAACAATCCCAATCATTGCTCACCATCTCTTCTATGGATTGATAAATACCCCAGCATACTCCCGCATCATCCAAAGCTTGTTTCACATCGGGATAGTATTTGTCAGCAAACCAAGGAGCGAACAATTCACGCAATCTCTCTCTCGCTTTGAAGCGATCACCTTCATGAGAAAAATCCAGATTTAAATCCTGCTCTAAAGCTAGGACTGTTAATTCAGTACCAGTAACTTTGATAATGGCGTCCCATTGGTTTGGGCTAACACCCACGATCATTACCCGACGACCATCTTTACACTCAAAGTCATGACCAAAGGTACCAAAGATGTGATTACCCATTGGCTCACGGGCTTCCTGATTTATTTCTGCCTCGGCTATGTAACCGAGATGACCCATAGTTGCCATGGCCAAATCGGCTAAGGCTAGCTGTACGAATTGACCTTCACCTGTGATGCGACGATGTCGCTCGGCTACTAATAGTGCAATGGCAATCTGCTGGCCGGCCAATACATCCCAAGCAGGGAAAGGATTATTAACTGGAGTTTTGTTATCACCAGATAAAAACGGCAAGCCTATTCTACAATTTACGGTGTAATCAACCGCACTACCACCATGGCGATCACCAACTAGATTTACATAGATAAGATCACTTCGGCGGCTACGCAGCTGTTTATCTGCCAGCCATCCCTTGGCTGGAAAGTTAGTAACGAATAAACCATTGTCTTCACCTGATGCGGTGATGATCGACTGAATAAGCTCTCTACCGGTTTCACTGCGAAAATCTACGGCAATTGAACGTTTACCTTTATTAAGGCTATGCCAATAGAGACTGGTGCCCACTTGATTGACGGGCCAACGATGATAATCGATGCCACCGCCGATCTGATCAAAACGAATTACATCTGCGCCCAATTGCGCCAGCGTCATACCGCCAGAAGGTGCGGCGACAAAAGCACTGCCTTCTACAACTCGTAATCCTCGAAGAATTTGTTGCACCTGCTACTCCAGTTGTCAGCCGATCAGCAAGTAACCGTTATTAATGACGATCTTATCCTGCTCAAGGGACTTACATCGAAACGCAATCTCATTGCCTTCATTCCAGATTTCAGTGCGGATAGTTTCGCCAGGATAGACAGGTGCAGAAAAGCGCAGGCGCATTCGTTTAAAACGGCTTGGATCGTAGTCGCAACAGGTTTTCACCAAGGCATGAGTCATTACTCCGAAGGTACAGAGTCCATGGAGAATCGGCGCTTTAAATCCAGCGCTACGAGCAACACTTGGAGATGCATGCAAAGGATTATAATCACCAGATAAACGGTAGATCAGAGCTTGCTGTGGCACAGTTGGTAAATCACAGACTTCATCGGGATCACGAGTCGGAATAGCATCAGGTTTTGGTCCGGATGATTTCCTATCGCCACCATATCCTCCATTCCCACGAGCTAGAATAGTGGTAATTAAAGTACAAATGTCATTGCCGGTTTCTACATCCCGCACGACACGATCAGAAATTATCAGGGCACCAACTTTTTCACCTTTGTCAGTAATCTCCGTAATGCGGGTAGTAGCTTCAACAGTTCCAGATTTTGGAATAGGGTTGTGAAAAATGATTTCCTGACCGGCATGTAATACCTTTACCCAATCGATGCCCATATCATCTTCTTTGGCCCAGAAACCAGGGTGAGCCATAATTACCGATTGGCTAGGTAAAACTTTCAAATAATCTTCATAAACAAAATGAAGACATGCTTCGTCCAATGGGTCCAAACCCATACCAACGCCGAGCGCGTAGAGAATGCAATCCTTCTCGGTGTAAGTTTGTTGAATAGTTTCGAATTCTCGATTCAGTAAATACTCAGGATTAAAAGACATAATTTTTTCTTGTTGAATTGAATTACATTGGGTCCCAACTAAATACATCACCAGATCTTTCTAATGGAAAGAAATCTGCCTTAAATGCAGGAATGACTCGATTCAGAACTGTATCAGGTGTCCAGCCTTCAGACATATGTGCGAATCGAATCGGTCGAGTGTGATTAAATAGGAATATTTCGTTATTGCGAACACCAAAAATCTGTCCGCTTACATCTTGTGCTGCATCACTGCACAGAGCGACAGCTAACGGCGCAATTTTGTCCGGTGTCATCTGCTGAATTTTTGAAACACGCGCTTTCTCTTCTTTCGTGTTAGTTGGAATAGTTCCAATCAAACGGCTCCAGGCGAATGGGGCGATACAATTCGATCTCACACGAAAACGACCCATATCCAATGCCATGGATTTAGATAAACCAACAATACCGAGTTTTGCTGCGGCATAATTGGCCTGACCAAAGTTTCCAATCAGTCCAGATGTGGAAGTCATGTTGACAAAGCATCCGCTGGTTTGTGCACGGAAATGGGTAGCGGCAGCGCGACTTACATTAAATGAGCCTTTGAGATGTACATTGATCACTGAATCGAAATCTTCTTCAGTCATCTTGTGAAAGATTGCGTCTCTTAGATTTCCTGCGTTGTTAACAACACAATCGATGCTACCAAAAGTTGTGGCCGCCATGTCGACAATACCATGGGCTTCATCCCAATCGGTGACACTGGCATAGGAAGCGACTGCTTCTCCACCGGCTGCCTTAATTTCATCGACGACTTTGTCCGCCGGACTTGCATCTGAACCAGAACCATCTTCCGCGCCACCTAAATCGTTAACCACGACTTTGGCACCATTGGCTGCGGCTAGCATGGCGATACCACGACCGATACCTCTTCCGGCACCAGTTACGATGACTACTTTATCTTGTAGCAGTGGAACACTCATTATTCTGTTTCTTCCTTCTTTATATATCTAATTTTATTTTTTATGCGCGAGCAATTAGCTCCCTCGCGATTACTTTGAGAGCCAGTGTTTCCTCTGCTCCTTCAAATATAGACAGCACTCTGGCATCCACAAAATATCGAGATACCGCGCTCTCTTCTGCATAACCCATACCACCGTGAATTTGCAGAGCTTCCCGCGTAATCCATTCGGCAGCGCGACAACTAAACAGTTTTACCAGGCTGGCTTCCATCTGTCCTTGACCTTGATCCAATTGCCGGGCGACAGCATAACTGAATTGGCGACAGGCTGTAATAGTTGCAAGCATCCGAGCTAGTTTTATCTGGGTAAGCTGAAACTCGCTTAGAGCCTGATCGAAAATCACTCGTTCGTTGGCGTAACTGACTGCCTTCTCAAATGCGGCCTGCATAAGGCCAGTGGCACGGGCCGCAGTTTGAATGCGTCCTCCGGAGAAACCGGCCATGGTGTAATAAAAGCCCTTGCCCTCTCCTTCTTTTCCTCCTACTAAGTTTTCAGCAGGAACGAAGTAGTCTTCAAAAAACAGATCGTAGGAATGCATGCCGCGATAACCCAAAGTGGGAATAGCATTGCCGGTTAATTTACCGCCTGCTGACTGAACATGTTCAAATTGATGGCCTGGGTAAGAAGGTTTTTCTATCAAGAACATACTCAAGCCTTTGTAACCCAGAGTTGTATCAGGATTGGTCCGCGCGAGTACAACAATTAATTCTGATCTGCCCGCAAAGGTACACCAGGTTTTACTGCCATTGAGCAACCAACCACCTTCTGTTGGTGTGGCTTTCAAACTTACGGCGGCTACATCAGATCCTGTGTTTGGTTCAGTTATAGAAATTGCACAAAGCACTTCTCCGGAAGCTAAGCGCGGCAGCCATTGATTTTGTTGTGATTCAGTTCCACCGGCCAATAATGCTCTAGCGGCAATTTCAGGACGGGTAATCAAACTGCCGGCAGCACCTAATGAACCTCTTGAGAGCTCTTCAGTAACGACAATCATTCCCAGACTGTCAGGTTTTTCGTCTGGTTGTAGTCCACCAAAGCGTTCTGGGATACAGATTCCAAAACAACCTAATTCTGCCGCAGGCTTTATGATCTCTTCTGGAACGTCTTTATCTTCACGATGAATTTCTTCGGCTAGAGGAGCAACGAGATCGTTAGCGAATCGATAAAAAGTTTCACGAACTAATTCTTTTTCTTCGCTAAGGCCTGAAGCAAGCCGTTTAATTTCATCACAAGCAATCTTATCGCCAATCGCTGCGACCAAACCTCCGCTGCAACTAATAAGTAAACCTTTTGCGCCTTCACTAACTTCGATATTCGCAAGTGTTTGTAAACCTATTTCCGCGTCAACATGAATAGATCTCAGTCTTGCAATGACAGACTTGAACATCTCGCCGGCAAAGAAAATCGATAGTGAAAAGTCGATAGAATGTATGTCAGCTTCTTGCGTTGCTTCGAGAAGACAATTTGTTGCAGAAATTTCTGCTTCGCAGAATGCCAATTCATAGCTGGCGAATTGAAACTTTTCTAAAAATTCTGAATTAAACTCACCTTCTGGAGAGCAGGCGAGCTTAATATTTCCGAGTCCAAGTCCAACTTGTTGATGGAGAGTTTCAAGAGTTTCCAATGCAGTAGCAATACTGACCTCAGCACCTTTTAACGGAATAAGTTTTACTTCCTGCATGTTTTTTAGTGACCTAAATGATTTTGAGGATGCGCAGACTTGTGTGCTGCATGAGGCATCTCAGAGCATATGCTTGAGACATATCAACTATATAGACGAAAGCCATGCGAGGGCGTAAAGAAACGCAACGTGCCAAGATGCGTTTCATCATGTTATTTAGTTATATGGGCCAATTATGGAAATTGAACAAATATTCTGATGAGGAAATCCACCGAGATTGTGATTCAAACCCATCTTCGGACTATCTAATTGTCTGGCCTCGGCTTTTCCATTTAACTGCAGATAATTTTCATAAATCATTCGCAACCCTGAAGCGCCAATCGGGTGGCCGAAGCATTTAAGTCCACCATCAATCTGACACGGTGTTTTTCCATCTGAATCGAAATTACCGTCAAGCACATCGTTGACACCTTTGCCTTCATCAGCCAATTGCAAATCTTCCATGGTGACTAGTTCGGTGATTGAGAAACAATCATGTACTTCGGTCATGGTAATTTCTTCCGCAGGTTTACGGATACCAGCTTCATCGTAAGCACGTTGTGAAGCAATACGGGTAGTCTTTAAATGGGAACCATCCCAGCTATCGTGACTGGACTCTGTTCCATTGGATACTGCTAACTGCAAAGCTTTAACAGAAATTAGATTTTCTTTACCAAGACTCTTGGCTATTTCTGGTGTAGTTACGATTGCACAGGCAGATCCATCACTCACTCCGCAACAATCATAAAGACCGATTGGTTCTGCTATAAAAGGTGCGTTAACGGCTTGGTCTTCAGTAATTTCTCTTTGTAAATGAGCTTTGGGATTCTTCACACCGTTAGCATGGCTTTTAACTGAGACATGAGCCATGGCACGCTTTAAGTCTTCTTTGTTCAGTTTGTGTTTAGCGCGATAACCAGATGCGAGTTGAGCAAAGGCACCCGGCGCAGAAAGATTTGGCCAATACATATCATTTTCCAAGCCACGAGTACGTTGTGGTAAGCCGCCATAGCCTGTGTCCTTGAGTTTCTCCACACCAAGAGCAAGAGCTATGTCACAGGCTCCGGAGGCAACAGCGTAGACCGCGCCGCGAAACGCTTCCGTTCCGGTAGCGCACATATTTTCAACTTTGGTCACAGGAATATAGTTAAGACGCAGAGCTATCGCTAATGGCATGGCACTTGAACCAACATTGAACGCATCGATACCTGCTCCAAACCAGGCAGCTTCGATTTGCTCCCGTTCAATGCCGGCATCTTCGATACATTCTTCGAAAGCTTCAACCATTAGATCAGATGGACTGGCGTCCCAGCGTTCACCGAACTTACTGCAACCCATGCCTAAAATGACTACTTTGTCTTTAATTCCTGACGCCATCTTTTATTCCTCTACTCTTGTCGATTGTCTCTGTTAGTCCTCAATGAAAAACAGATCCATTGTTTAGTACTCACTCTTAGTCTTTAATCTTTTTATCTGAATAATGAAAATCTCTTTTAGGTTCTTTCTTCTTTAGATAACTAGTCTTCTATTAATGCTTTCCAGAAATACTTCCTAAATCCCCGCGCTGGATCGAATTGTCTGATCCTGAAATGGACTGAAACCTTGGATCCCGAATCGATATTGCCTTCTTCTACTTCGGTGAAATCCATCATAATTTTACCTCCACCATCAAACTGTACCATGCCAAAATATGCAGGCGGACTCCAGTCGAATGTTAAGCGGTCGGCTGTCCAGGTGACTACGGTTCCTTGCTTATCTGAGAAGGAATTAGGATCTTGGCTGTCGAGAGCATTACAATCCGGATTCACGCAGTATTTTTCACGCGGGATTTGCACGGTTCCGCACTCGCGACACTTACCTCCAACAAAACTGGTTAGCAAATCCTTTCTTCGATTGTAACCTGAAAGGTAAGTTTGTTTGTCTATTTCCGCGCGCTTTCCTATATCTCGTTCAACCAGATTATTAAAGCTAAGAAATTTATTGTAATTCGATTCTTCACGTCGACTAGCGAGTGCTGCACTCACTCCAACTGAAGGCTTATAGTTGCTAATGGCATCAGTTGCTTTAAGCAAGACAGCGTCACAACCCTGACCAAATCCAATCAATAAAATATGCTCTCCCGGCTTCGCATTTTCCAGAGTCTTGGCTAATAGAAGAATGGGTTGTGCTGCACCGGCCACTCCGACTTCAGCGATTTGATTATCTACAACTGCTTCAGGGTTGATACTTAATTTCTTGGCTAGAGCAGCAGGAGTTCGAGCTTGATCTGTAGGGAGTATGAAGTGGTTGATCTGTTCTGCGCTAACTAACGAAGACTCAATCAACTTGTTTGCTACTATGGGAACACTCTTCATGAATCCTTCATCACGAATCCATCGCTCTTCCCAGTCATAATTGAAGTTTGCATCTTCACCCCGATAGTGGTCGACAAAATCTACAGCCAGGGATTCGATCGCTAGGCATTCTGCAATAACATTATCTGTACCAACTAGAACCGCAGCGGCTGAATCCCCCCACAACATTTCAGCGCGTGATCCAGCTTTACTTCTTCTGTGTTCGGAAGCAACGAGCACACTGTCGCCTTCAGCACTGGAATCCAATAAAGAAATCAATGCCGAAGTAGCAGCTCTTTGGGATCCACCCACGTCCATAGTGCGAATACTCTTATTGAGATTCAGCGCTTCACTCACCACGACGGAGTTCTGACGGTCTAAGAAAGGAAAAGTAGTAGAAGCCAAATATAAAGAAGAAAGATCTATATCGGGTTTCGAACAAAGACAGTTGTTTGCTGCTTCGACTGCCATAGTAATGGAGTCTTCGTCCCAATTGCAGATTGCTCGCTCACCTCTGCCCAATGATTTAAGACTGGCATCAAACCAAGAATTAGCTTCGGCAATTGCCTGCTTGCTGAGTCGGCCTCGAGGAATGTACGCTCCGTAGGCAGTTATACCACTCATTTTCTTTCCTCTTTCTTTTCGACTTTTTATACAGTTCTTCCGATGACTAACTTCATAATTTCAGAAGTACCGCCATAAATTCTTCGTACTCTCGAATCAACATACAAGCGAGAGATTGGATACTCACTCATATAGCCATATCCACCAAATAATTGTAAACAAGCGTCGATAATTTTATTGCCCGTTTCCGTAGTCCAAAGTTTTGCCATTGCTCCTTCTTCAGGAGTTAGGCTGCCTTCATTGATCTTAAACAGACACTGATCTATGTATGCCCATCCGACCGCCAAATCAGTTTTAATTTCTGCCAGCTTGAATTGCGTGTTTTGAAATTCGTAAATCTGTTGGCCAAAGGCTTTTCTTTCTTTCACATACTCGACTGTAAGTTCATAAGCACGCTGTGCTTCTGCGAATGCGCGACAGGCAATGGTCATTCTTTCGCGGGGTAGCTCATTCATGAGTAAGGAGAAACCACCGCCTTCCTGACCTAATAGATTTGTCACTGGAACTCTTACATCAGAAAAAAATAGCTCGGATGTGTCTGCCGCTTTTTGACCAATCTTTTCCAGATTTCTGCCGCGACTAAATCCTTCACGATGGCTTTCGACGATTATCAGGCTAATTCCTTTGGCACCTGCATCAGGATTCGTAGTGCAAGCTAATAAGATAAAGTCGCAGTTTTGGCCATTGGTTATAAAGGTTTTTTGGCCGTTGATCACATAGTCATCACCATTGCGAACTGCCGAAGTGCGCACCGCTTTGAGATCACTACCGCAACCTGGCTCGGTCATACCAATAGAAGGAATAGCCTCGCCAGTTACCATCTTGGGTAACCATTGCTGTTTCTGATCCTCAGTCCCACCGTGCAGTAAATAGTAGGCGACAATATCGGACGAAACGGAGAATCCAACGCTGGCACCACCGACTGCATAGCCTACTTCTTCCGATAGCACCATGTTATACATGAAGTCTGCGCCGGGACCGCCATATTCTTCTGGTATACCGCAACAATGAAATCCATTCTTTCCCGCCTTGTGCCAGAAATCCCGCGGCAATCTACCTTCTTTCTCCCACTGATCTATATTTGGTTCTAACTCTTCACGAAAAAAGCGCCGGGCATTATCACGAAATAGTTCGTGTTCGCTGCTGTAGATGGGCCGATTGTGCATGCAGTAGAGTCCTTATTCTTCTAGTTATTTCATCCGTTTTTTCGGACTGCAGATTCTATTCGAAATGGACGGCAATTGCGATGTAGGGCAGGATTAGGCTTTGCCACAAAGCTTAGCTTCCAGAACCATGAACTCAAAAAGTGATAAGAACAAATTGCGTTGTTTTATAGGCATTCACTTTTCACTAGCAAAAGAACTCCGCTTCTTAAATCAATCACTAGTGCATATTGCTTCTGACCCTCGCAGCAAATTGCGGGTGGTGGACGAATCGAACTTGCATGTAACTCTGAAATTTCTGGGGTCAATAGAACATGATCAGGTTCATAGTTTAATCAAAGCGCTGTCCGCATTAGAATTTAAATCCACGATAAAGTTGAACTGCCGGGGTCTTGGATTTTTCTACAATTCGATTTGGATTGGTGTAGAGCGCAATGAGGCGCTAAGCAAGCTGGCTGCAGTGTTAGACAAGAAATGTGCAGCGCTGGGTTTCAAACAGGAACGCAAAACCTACGTCCCTCATGTAACTGTCGCCAGGTTTAGTAAAAATGCTCAACTGGAGTTGTCAAGATTAATGTCGGTCTACGGAGATTCCGATTGGGGAAGTTTTTCTGCTTCTGAATTCAATCTGTATAAATCACAAACTCTTCCGCAAGGTGCTAGGTATTCAATCATAGAATCCTTTCCATTGATGGACTAGTACCAGCAGTATTATATAAACGTCAACTTTTTATCTTCACTGGCAAACATAGCTACCTCCGATAATTCTTATTCAATAGAGCGTTAAGAATATGATCTTCCCATTGCCCATTAATTAACAGGTATTCTTTTGCGTATCCTTCTTTTTCAAATCCCAAACTTTTAAGTAATGCTGCAGAACGTTCATTGTCTGGCATATGGTTTGCCATAATTCTATGAAGCTTCATGTCATTAAAAGCATAGCCAATTGCATGACTAACAATTTTTTTCATGTAACCTTGACCCTGATATTGCTCCGCAATTGAGTAACCCATATGACAAGCCTGAAAAACACCTCGCACCATATTACTTAAGGAACAATTACCAATGACGTGAGATTCAGCATCATCGGTTCCGATGAAATATGCTGACAAGCCACTTTCAAACTCGAGCTCTCGTTCACCTAATCGACGTTGCCAAGACTCTTCAGAATGATGACCTTTTGGAACAGAAGGGGTCCACTTCTTTAAGTACTTTTCATTTACTGTAAAGTAATTAGCCATAATCTTTTCATGACCCAATCTGGATCGAATGACCTTCATTCCAGTAAGTGTTGAATATTCTTCCTTCTTATTCATGACAGCTTTTTCAGCATGAGCAATGTTTGCTCTTCTTTATAATTGAATTCCCGAATCGGCTCCCAACCAAGCTTTGCGTAAAGGCCACCTCTCAAATCGATAGTTTGTAGATAAAGGTGAGGTAATCCTTTCTCTTTGGCAAGTTCAACTATTCTTTTACTAAGTTTAGAGGCGATACTGTTGCCGCGGTGTTGCTCATCAACGAATACACTGCCCAACCAATAGTGATTGTCAGGAAAAAGTTCAGCAACTTCCTGTAACTTTAATGCTGCTGTACCGACTGCATTACCGTCGATAGTCGCAATAATGTGAATGGGAAGTTCCGACTTACTTAAGGACTTCCTCAATTGAGTTTCCAGGCTTTTGATATCCGACCCCATGCGCGAACCCCACTCGGTGCGCCACCAGGCGATTACCTTGGAAACATCTTGAGGGCGATCGGCAAGGTACTCGAATTCCATGAAGGCAACTCTCAAAGGGGGCCACAAAGATTATCACTGTTTATCCCCGCAGAGAATTCGACTACTAATGCAGCAAGTTTTAAGAACTTACCTGCGGAATGAAATTGTTTGCGTTACTGGGTTAGCTAGCGGCGTTCCACTATAGCCGAATCTACTAACTCCGCGAAGTTCTCTCGAAAGCCACCACCTCGGGATGGGGAAACCTGCCCCATGATGACAATAACTGTGTTTTGTACTGGATCGATAAAGAAGCGAGTTCCCGCGGAACCGTCCCACCAGATAGTGCCTTCGCTTATCGGATAGCTATAGGTTTCCGGATCTAAAACCAGATTAAATCCACCCCAAGTCCAACCCGATCCGGCCCAATAGCCTCCGCTACCAATCGGCATCGCCTGGTCTGGCACCGCATTCTGGTAAATTAGATCTACAGTTTCTTCTTGGAGAATTCGCTCTCCCTGAAACACACCGCCATCGAGAATCATCTGTGAAAAGTTAACGAAATCGCCGACGGTTGAAAGTAAGCCAACGCCACCTTCCATTAATCGTGGTCGAATCGTGTAAGGAATACTTTCAATTTGATACGAAGTGAGTTGGCCATTGGTTGGGCGATAAACGACAGCCAATCGATCTTTATCAGTCCCATCTGCCCAAAACATAGTACTGTTCATATCCAGGCGTAAAAGAAATTCTTCCCGCAGAAATTCTTCGAAAGGACGTTCCGCCCAAACTTCAATGAGTTTTCCTAGAATAGTTGCATGAATACCGTAGCGAAACTCTGTTCCTGGATCCTGGAACAAGGGAATGCGTGCTGCATTAGAAACCATTTGATCCAAGGTAATATTTTTATCTCTTACCCTGTTTTCACGATACAAACGCGAACTGCGACTTCCTAAACCAGAAGTATGAGTAATTAAATGTTGAACTGTAATATCACCAACTCTGTCTCGTGTTTGGCTTATGTCATTACTGTCGGAATCAAGTAGGACTCTTTGATTTTCAAATTCAGGTAAGTACATCTGAATGGGATCGTCCATATCAAACTTACCTTGCTCATAGAGAACCAGTGTGGCAACGGTTGTTATCTGTCGAGCCATGGAATAAACCCGAAACAATGCATTTTCCTGCATGGGTTTCGCTTGTTCGATGTCCATTAAACCCAATGATTCGAAATAGACAATCTTGCCGTCGCGGACAACTGCTGCGACAACTCCGGCAATATCGCTGTCATTTATATGCTGTTGTAAACGGGCAGTTGCTCGATCGAGTGCTTCTTGTGACATACCAACACTTGCCGGAGTAGCAAAATCCAGTTGAGCATTGGCAAAGTTAGTAATGCCTGACAATAGTGTTAATAAAGAGAAGCGAATTATTTTATTCATTGTTCTTAAACTTTTTTAGTTTGCAGATTGAACTTCTGCTACCCAACGATCAACTCTGGCGTGCATTAACGGAAGCGGCAAGGCCCCAGCTCCAAGTATCAAATCATGGAACGCGCGAATATCAAAGTCATTTCCCAATGCGGCTTCTGCATTTGCGCGTGCTTGTTGAATATTCATCATGCCAATTTTGTAAGCAGTGGCCTGGCCAGGATTAGCAAAGTAGCGTTTGATTTCTGAACGCACCGAGCTTTCAGAGCT
The DNA here is from genome assembly GCA_045565735.1 of Pseudohongiellaceae bacterium. Taxonomy (GTDB): domain Bacteria; phylum Pseudomonadota; class Gammaproteobacteria; order Pseudomonadales; family Pseudohongiellaceae; genus UBA9145. The sequence continues at coordinate 2,881 of JBJLER010000105.1, read as the reverse complement.
GTCTGAGTTACTCAGAAAATAATCCACTGCCTGCTCTTCAGTCCATTGCTTCGCATGGATACCAGTGTCTACTACCAATCGAATCGCACGCCAGATTTCACCACCTAATCGACCGAAATCGGACATAGGATCTTCAAAGCCACCCATTTCCTTTGCCAGCCATTCTGCATAAAGACCCCAGCCTTCCACGTAGGCAGTAGTGAAGTACTGGGTTCGGAAGCGCGGAATATCAGTAAGCTCCTGTTGAATAGCTATTTGCATGTGATGCCCGGGATTGCCTTCGTGATAAAGCACGTCTTCAACCTGATGCTTTGGCAGTGAACTCATATCGCTCATGTGGGAATAGTAAACACCAGGGCGCGATCCATCTGGGGTGCCAGGAAAATAGTGCTGCGCCGCACCATCCTGTTCACGGAAAGCTTCAACGCGACGGATCTCTAGGTCTGCAAGAGGCAAACGTCCAAAATAATCAGGCAGCACTTCATTAATAGCATTCAGGTAAGCGTAATTATCATCCAGATATAGCTGGCGACCTTCGTCGGTAGATTCGTAGTAGTTATTTGGGTCTCCTCTTACAAATTCGAAAAACTCCTGGAGGGTTCCCTCAAATTCAATTTCATTTTTAATCACTTCCATTTCTGCTAACAAGCGCTCAACTTCATCGAGACCGATCTGATGAATTTCGTCAGCGGTTAAATCCAGAGTTGTCATTTGTGCTAGACGGTAATTGTAGTAAGCCTCACCATTTGGTAATGCCCATACACCTTGAGCTTCGGCAGAAGAGTTTTCCTTGTCGGCTTCTAACCAGGCTAAAACCATTTGATAGCCCGCGGCAACTTCACCTTCTAAAATAGATCTTGCTTCTTCTCTATAACCTTGGGCTAGTTCTTCATCAATTAAATCATTTTCCAATAGTCGATCGACTTTTGTTTGAACGTCAGTCCAAAGCGGAGAGTTAGGAGTATCGTCATCAGTACTAAAAGGAACACCTGATGTGATACGGCGAATTTCATCGATAGCAAAGTCATAGCCGAAGGCTGGCTGCCGCACTCCTGCTGCTGCATTTGCCTGAGCGCGCTCTAATACCTCTCCCAGTACCCGATCAATTTCATACAACCGGGAAATATAAGCATCCATGTCTTCGGGCGTCTCGACGCGATGAAAATTTATTAAGAAGTTAGGCAGTCCAGATTGAATACCACCGCGCCCATAGAGATAGCCGTGACCGCGAAATGACGCACCTGCCTCAGATCGCTCCAAGGAATAGGCCCACATATCCCAGGAAAGCTTGCCTTCATCGGTAAGGGAATCGTAATCAAAATCCCCTTCCATTGTGGTAACAGAATTGCGAAGCCATGCTAGCTGTTCTTCTTGCGCTTGAAGGGTGTAATCATCAAGTTGGTTATAGTCCTCTTTGATACCTAAGGAAGTACGAAACTCGGGACTGAAGTCCAACTGTTCTTCCCATAACTCATCTAACCATTGATTAAATCGCTCAGTCTCTGCTTGTGCAGAACCTACTGCGGGAGCAGAAGCGGTTTGAGTTACTTCAGTAAGCGTGGGGCTTTCATCACAACTAATAAGAAATAAAGCTGAAATGAATAAAAATAGGTTTCGCATAGGAAGCTTCTCACTAAGCTGGCCGCCCTTTTTGGCATTCAACAAAATAATATGGAAACAATTCAGAGGGTTAGAACGCTAACGGTTTTCCCGATAGTTGTCTAGACAATCCAATACATGTGAGATGAGGTGAAACTGGGCTACTCCAACTTGCGTTCTACACCGGATCCTAAGCGCTCGTCTTTTTAACGATAGAGATTGTCTAGCAGGTCGTTGTGACTATACATTATTTCTTTGAAAAACTGCGCAGCCGCTAAATTATTTTGGGATGGAGAAGCATCAATGTTACCTAACTTGTTTTGAAATTTTGCTATTTCTTTTAGAGGTTTGTCGCGAACTGGATTCACACATTCATATCTAGGTGACACATGGGATAATGGGCCACGTGCATTTCTCAACATTTTCAAATATCCCGCAACTTCTATGAACTGCTCGAAGATATTGGTCCTTCTTATTTAAAGAATAGACAACATTCGAAAATAAAACAGAAAAAAGCGAGGAAATTGCAAATTAATTGAGACCGGAGAGCAGAAGCGAAGCCCAATCAAATTTCGGATCAGCAATGGCAATAAAGTGAGGATTCAGCATGGATTCCTTCTGGTTATACCGGAGGATCTCAAAGCTGGTATCGTATATTTCACCTCCCGCTGCACTTAACACAGCATGGGCAGCGGCGGTGTCCCATTCCGAAGTAGGAGCCAATCGCGGATAGATGTCTGCCTTACCTTCGGCCAGAAGACAGATTTTTAGTGAGCTTCCCATGCTTACTACTTCGGTGTCACCTAATTCCGATTCCATTCTTGCTATTAGTTTATCCACCAATTCACCACGATGGTTGCGACTGGCAACAACTCGCACTGCACTCTGCCCTTTACTGAATCGTGGAGCTGATATCTCTAGGAGTTCACCTTCGGGATTTACTTTCCAGGCCCCAGTGCCTGCTTGACCTAAGTAGTTCATGCCGCTTACCGGAACATGGACCATACCCAACTCGGGTACGCCGTTTGATATTAAAGCGATATTGACTGTGAACTCGCCGTTCCGCTTAATAAATTCCTTGGTGCCATCTAGTGGATCGACTAACCAGAACCGCGACCACTCCAGACGTTCCTGCGCTGGAGTTTCTCCTGACTCCTCGGAAAGAATTGGAACATCGGGAGTGAGCTTTCGCAGTTCAGCAACTATCAATTGGTGAGCCAGACGGTCGGCTTCCGTAAGCGGAGAACTATCATCCTTGATAGTTACATCAATTTCCCCTGCC
>JBJLER010000104.1:0-17110 GCA_045565735.1 Pseudohongiellaceae bacterium | reverse complement strand
TATTAATGGGCGCAACAATGTTCCTGCAAACCAAAATGAGCCCGGCTCCGCCTGACCCCATGCAAGCTCGGGTTATGCAAATCATGCCAATAATGATGACATTATTCTTTCTTTGGTTCCCGGCCGGCCTTGTTCTTTACTGGTTGACCAATGCTCTGCTTGGCATATTGCAACAATGGTATACCACTCGAAAAATTGAAGCAGCCTACGAGGCTGGAAAACGGGTTGGTCTCTAGTCTTCAATAATTAGGCCACAGCGGGCTGGTCACTCATGTCACCTAATGCTTCCGATACAATTTGTGCGATAGCGACAGCAACCGGTCGTGGCGGCATTGGCATCGTGCGCATCTCCGGCCCTAAAACCAAGCAAGTTAGTGCTGAAATTTTAGGCTTCGAACCAACCCCAAGGCAGGCCCACAGTACAAATTTTTTAAATGCATCGGGTGCAACGATCGACAGCGGCATTGCTATTTTTTTCGCCGCTCCTAATTCCTTTACAGGGGAAGACATTCTGGAACTTCAGGGACATGGGGGCACCCAGATTCTTCATGAAGTTATGGAGCAGGTTCTATCATTTGGTGTTCGCGAAGCTAATCCAGGAGAGTTTTCAGAACGAGCATTCCTAAATAACAAGATTGATTTAGTTCAAGCTGAAGCCATTGCTGACTTAATTGATGCCGGATCAAAACAAGCGGCTCGTTCTGCAATGCGTACACTTCAGGGTGAATTTTCGAAACGCGTTGAACTGATGCAAGAACAGTTAACCGCAACCAGGGTTAATGTTGAAGCCGCTATCGATTTCTCTGACGAAGATATCGATGTGATTTCTGACACTGGTGTTGTCGCGGCGATCGAAGATACGCTGATAGAACTCAACAAGGTTTTTGAACAAGCACAACAAGGTGTAATCCTTAAAGAAGGAATGAATGTGGTTATTGCCGGCAAGCCTAATGCGGGCAAATCCAGTTTGCTCAACGCATTGGCTGGCGAAAACAGCGCTATTGTCACCGACATTCCGGGCACAACAAGAGATGTCTTGAAAATAGAGATTGCCCTGGAAGGAATGCCAATTCATATATTCGATACGGCCGGACTCCGAAGCAGTGAAGATTTAGTGGAGCAGGAAGGAATAAAGCGGGCGCAACAAGCTATTGAGCAGGCAGACCAGATATTGCTCGTCATCGATGCTGCCCAGCAAGAGCATGATGCAAACAGTTTGTTATCTTTCTTGCAAGAGCTCCGCAGCGAGTTAAAGCTTAACTCCGATGGCATTGCTAATCTTACTTTCATCTTGAATAAGATCGATTTAGTAGGGGAGCTAGAGGCCGATAGATCTTCAATTTCGCTGAAAAACAAAGACTATCCGCAAATTTCCCTGTCAGCAAAAAGCGGCGATGGATTGACTCTATTACGCAAACACCTGAAGCAAATCATTGGCTATCTGCCCTCCGAAAGCGGGGATTTTGTAGCCAGAGAACGGCACCTCAAAGCATTAAATTCAGCCAAGGGGTTCATTAATTCTGCCTTATCAAACCTAAGTAAGCACTCACATATAGAAATTATTGCTGAAGATCTAAGACTTGCCCAAAAAGCACTGGGTGCCATAACCGGCGAATTCAACAGTGATGATTTATTGGGGGAGATTTTTTCCAGCTTCTGCGTCGGTAAATAGAAGTGTTTGGTTGGACATCATGTTGACAACCAGGCTCTTATTTGGGGATTAGTTGTTGGATAGTAGGGGGATAGGTCTCGCTATAAAGATTTGTCTGGATAAGACACTGTTTTTGTCAACAGGCCTCCCACTGCTTATCGGCAACCTAATCAGAGGTTTATAACTGAGTTATAATCTCATAACTTATTGAATATATTAAAAAAAAATCGCTTATTAACAGAAATATACGACCCCTATAACAACAACATTAATACTATATATATATATATATATATAAATTATTAAATGTTTTATATATGTAGATAATTAACATTTAGTGGGATCTCTATATACTGCTCTTCCCCTGAAAAAGAGAGCTCAGTTAAGTCAAAATGCAACAGCAAACCCAATATGACGTGATAGTTGTTGGCGGTGGCCATGCCGGCACTGAAGCTGCACTTGCTTCAGCGCGACAAGGCGTTAACACCTTGCTTGTCACCCACAGCATCGAAACCCTTGGCCAAATGTCATGTAACCCTGCCATTGGAGGTATTGGTAAAAGTCATTTGGTAAAAGAAATTGATGCTTTGGGTGGGGCGATGGCGGAAGCCATTGATCATGCCGGCATTCAATTTCGAGTTCTTAATGCCAGTAAAGGACCAGCGGTGCGAGCAACCCGCGCGCAAGCTGATCGTGTTCTTTACAAAGCAGCCATCAGAAAAATTTTAGAGCATCAGGAAAACTTAACACTGTTCCAGCAAGCGGTTGATGATTTACTAATTGAAGGTGGTGCGGTGCGCGGTGTTAAAACTCAAATGGGCCTGGAAATAAAAGCGCAAAAGGTTGTGCTAACGACAGGCACGTTTCTGGGTGGAAAAATTCATATTGGTATGCAGAACACTTCAGGAGGACGAGCAGGGGATCCACCTTCAATAGCGCTGGCAGACCGCTTACGTGAATTGCCATTTCGAGTCGATCGCTTAAAGACAGGAACACCGCCACGCATCGATGCGAGGACAGTTGATTTCAGCGTAATGCAAATTCAGGAAGGAGATGATCCGTTACCAGTTATGTCTTACTTGGGATCGCAAGAAGATCATCCGAGGCAAATTAGTTGTTATATCACTGCAACAAATGAAGCTTGTCATGAAGTGATACGCAGTGGTTTAGATAGGTCACCAATGTATGCCGGAATCATCGAAGGAACAGGACCGCGCTATTGTCCATCTATCGAAGATAAAGTGATGCGTTTTGCCACTAAATCTTCACACCAAATTTTTGTCGAGCCGGAAGGCTTAGAAACAAATGAGTTGTATCCCAATGGAATTTCAACGAGTTTACCTTACGATATACAAGTGAAGATGGTTAGCCATATCCGCGGCTTTGAAAATGCCCACATCACCAGACCAGGATATGCCATTGAGTACGATTTCTTCGACCCGCGGGATCTAAAGTATTCCTTGGAAACCAAGCATGTAAGTGGCCTCTATTTTGCCGGGCAAATTAATGGCACAACTGGATATGAAGAAGCTGCTGCCCAAGGATTACTAGCTGGTCTCAATGCAGCACTTGCTGTTCGTGAACAAGATGCCTGGTGCCCACGTCGTGACCAAGCATACATTGGTGTATTGGTTGATGACTTAATTACATTAGGAACAAATGAACCCTATCGTATGTTCACTTCGCGAGCAGAGTATCGGCTCACCCTAAGAGAAGACAATGCTGATTTGCGTTTAACTGAAATAGGTTATCAATTAGGTATTGTCTGTGAAAAACGACTGCGACTACTCAACGAAAAACAAGAACGTATCGAACTAGAACTGAATCGATTGCGTAACCACTGGGTACAACCAAACACTGCAATTGCCGCCCAGGTAAATCGATTGTTGGAAAAGCCGATGTCCCGCGAATACAGCCTGGCCGATCTTTTAGCTAGGCCTGGTGTTCAATACAAAACGTTAATGGAAGCCACGATTGGCAAAGTGGAGCAATGCCAATTCAATTCCGCTATGGATCAGGCGCAACAGCAAGTAGAAATTCAAATTAAGTATCAAGGCTATATAGATCGTCAGGTGGACGAAATCGAAAGACTAAAGAGGCAAGAAAATACGGCACTTCCAGAGGATTTCGACTACGAAAAAATGCCGGGACTATCGAACGAATTGAAACAAAAACTGATGTCCGTTAAACCTGAAAACATTGGTAGAGCATCGCGTATTCCAGGTATGACACCGGCGGCCATTTCTTTGTTGTTTATCTATCTTAAGAAGCACCAATCGGTCGCCAGAAAAGCCAGTTAAGAATACTCCGCAAAAGAGCTAAGACATTGACTTCCAATATCCGGCAAATGCTGCTTAATGGTCTCGAACAAATTGGTATTCCACATCAATCCATGCAAGTCGAGCAATTACTGACTTACCTGGATCTTTTGGAAAAATGGAACTCTAAGTTCAATCTTGTTGCAGACTCTGACAGAGTGTCTATGGTTAACCGTCATCTATTGGATAGTTTGTCCATATTGCCTTATGTAACTGGCCAACAAATAGTTGATTTAGGATCCGGTGCAGGGCTACCCGCAATTCCTATTGCAATTTTTAACCCACAACAACATTTCATTTTGATTGATAGTAATGGCAAGAAAACCCGCTTCTTGTTTCAGGTTAAAACTGCACTAAATCTGAACAACGTGACTATTGAGAATTGCAGAATTGAGGCCTACCACCGTTCCGGTCAAATTGATATGGTCATTTGCAGAGCATTCTCCGCTCTTGATGATATTGTTACCAAATCAAAGCATTTGCTCACACAAGAGTGTAAACTCCTAGCTATGAAGGGGAGATTTCCGGCCCAGGAGATCGAACGCTTGTCAGAGGAATTTATCGTTACGAAAATTGTCAAACTTTCGGCGCCCGGTGCAGATTCTGAGCGGCACCTAATCGAAGTGATTCGGAATTGAGTCGAAGCAATCCGGGCTAAACTGGGGTTTGAAGTGTGATTAACCCGAGTTGGTCATTGAGTAGTCATAGTTAGTGAAATAGTGGATTAACACCGTGGGCAAAGTATTAGCAATTGCCAATCAAAAAGGCGGAGTAGGAAAAACAACCACCTCTGTAAATCTTGCGGCTTCGTTAACTGTCACTCGAAAAAAAGTACTACTTATTGATTTAGATCCTCAAGGTAATGCGACCACCGGATCCGGCATCGATAAAGCCAGCTTGAGTCTTTCCATTTATGATCTGCTTTCTAAAAACGAAAGCATCGAAGATGTTTTACTAAAGCCAGAAGCTGGATACGATCTCTTACCAGCCAATGGTGATTTAGTCGCTTCCGAAGTTGAGCTTATGGCCGGTGATAATCGCGAAGCTCGTTTACGTTCCACAGTAGATGCTGTTCGATCGAATTACGATTTTATTGTCATAGATTGTCCACCCTCGTTAAACATGCTAACTATTAATGCCTTGGTGGCTGCCGATGGTGTAGTAATCCCAATGCAGTGTGAATACTACGCCCTAGAAGGCCTTTCCGCGTTAATGGATACGATTAGTGCAATTCGTGATCGCTTAAATCCTAGCCTTAAGATCGAGGGAATATTGCGTACCATGTATGACCCCCGAAGCAAGCTAACAAGTGAAGTAAATGGCCAGCTTTTTAATTACTTTGGCGACGCCGTTTATAGAACTGTCGTACCACGTAATATTCGTCTCGCCGAAGCTCCGAGTTATGGGAAACCCGCGATTAAATATGATAAACAGTCACGGGGAGCGATAGCATATCTGGCGCTAGCAGGTGAGCTGCTTAGGCGTCATGATGAAGCTGCAGCAGGTGTGTCTGGTTGATACCGATTTCTGGCACAGCAGGAGTCTCGCCACTCATGAGCTCAGGTGAAAAATGAACGATAAGAAGAAACTAGGCAAAGGCCTAGATGCGCTTTTGTCCACTGGTAGCACCCAAACCGTGGCCAGTTTGCTGGGTAAACCGACCCAGCTGCAACAACCTGACGCTGCGCCGCCCACTGAGGATAAAGATGGAGACCTTAAGAATATCCCCATCGACCTGATCCAGCGGGGTAAATATCAGCCTCGAACCGACATGCACGAAGAGGCCCTGGAAGAGCTGGCCGCATCCATCAAGAACCAGGGCGTTATGCAACCCATTGTCATTCGCCCGATATCCTCCGAAAAATACGAAATAATTGCCGGTGAGCGGCGCTGGAGAGCTAGCCAGATTGCAGGCCTGGACACGATTCCAGCCATAATCAAGCGGGTTGGCGACGAGGCCGCCATCGCCATGGCCTTGATTGAGAATATCCAGAGGGAAAATCTCAATCCCATTGAAGAGGCCATGGCACTGAAACGATTGCAGGATGAGTTTGAACTCACCCAGCAGGAAGTGGCGGACGCCGTTGGAAAATCCCGTACGACTATAACAAATCTCATTCGGCTGATTGGTCTCCGGATAGATGTACGAAAAATGCTGGAACATGGCGATCTTGAAATGGGACACGCTAGAGCCTTGCTGTCATTATCAGATGAACAACAAGCGAAGGCTGCCCGCACCGTGGTTGGCCGAGGACTCTCCGTTCGCCAAACAGAATCTTTAGTCCGGCGACTCGGATCTGACAGCGGGCCCAGCAGACCCGCTCAAGTTGTTGACCCAGACATCAAAAACCTTGAAGAAAGCCTAGCAGAAAAACTGGGTGCAAAAGTCATGATTCAGCATACGGTGAAGGGTAAAGGGCGGCTGGTAGTCAAATACAATAGCTTAGATGAGCTAGATGGCATTCTGTCCCATATCAACTAAATTTTCTTATTAGTTGGCTCCTATTTTTTAAGATTAATTTGGTGGTCTGGAAAGGCCAGAAATTGATAATGGGGCACAGTTGATACTGCCCTGCAAAGCCCCTATAATGCGCGTGCTTTGGTGATCACCGCCACAACAACAGGTGTTTGTAACGGGTGTTTATTGGGGATCTGAGCTCTAACGAAAAGCTAATCTAGAAAGCCATCTTCGTGACCAATTTAAGACCCCCTCCAGTTTATAAAGTAATCGTCGCGCAACTCGCTGCGACAGTCTTTATTGCCGCAGTCTCTCTGTTGTTTTTAGGCAACGTTATCGCGTACTCAGTAATGCTGGGTGGATTAATAAGTGCTTTGCCAAACAGCTATTTCGCATTACAAGCCTTTAAGTATCAAGGGGCGAGAAACGCGGACAAAGTTGTTAAGAGTTTTATAAGAGGACAACTCGGCAAGATAGGAATCACCATTGTGCTTTTTGCACTAAGCTTTACCTTGATTACTAATTTGAGCGAGCTCGCATTGATACTTGGGTTTATCACGGCCCACTTTGTTGGTGTGATGATGTCTGGACTTATTAGTTACAGTCCGACCAGCAATAAAACATGAAATCGGTTATATACCGATCAGTTTATAAAGAGAGTCAGAGTTACTTAAATGGCAGCCGAATCAGCCGCTGAACTAACAGTTCAAGATTACATTACTCATCACTTATCTTTCTTAACCTTTGGTCGTATTGATGACCATTGGGGTTTCGCCCACACTCCTGAAGAAGCAGCAGAAATGGGATTCTGGGCAATAAATGTGGACACAATGGGTTGGTCGCTTTTCCTTGGAGCTGGCTTTCTCTGGTTCTTTCGACGAGTTGCTGTCAATGCTTCTATTGATGATCCTGGCGGTGTGCAAAATTTTGTAGAAGCCGTGGTTGAGTTTGTCGATGCTCGAGTAAGTGAAGCATTTGATTATAAGAACGAACTAATAGGACCGCTGTGTCTGCTCTTGTTTTTCTGGATCCTCTTAATGAACACGATGGATCTAGTACCGGTAGATTTATTAACAACCTTTGGTGCTGAGCCATTACTTCACACAGTTTTCCATCTAGAAAACGCCCCATTTAAAGTCGTTCCCACCACCGACCCCAATATCACCATGGGTATGTCTGTTACCGTTTTCTTGATGATCATTTACTACAGCATAAAAAACAAAGGCCTTGGTGGGTTCTTAGGGGAGCTCGCTTTTCATCCATTTGGAAAATGGATGATGCCTTTTAACTTAATTATCGAAGTCCCAACTTTATTCGCGAAACCGGTTTCACTCGGATTGCGCCTATTTGGAAATCTGTATGCAGGAGAGCTCTTGTTCTTGTTGATTGCCTCCATGCTGGGGCTATGGCAATTGCCGGCTCATTTTGTCTGGGCATTCTTTCACTTGCTGGTAATACCTTTGCAAGCGTTTGTATTCATGATGTTAACAATCGTGTATCTCAATGCTGCACATGAAGTACCTCACCATTAATTTGTAAAACACTCTGAACTGAAGAAACACTGGAGGAAAAAATGGAACTAATATTGGCTAACACAGTGCTTGGCGTATTGCTTGTGCTGGGTCTGGGAGCTGCAGGAACAGCGATAGGTTTCGGTATTCTAGGAGGAAAATTCCTAGAAGGCTCGGCTCGTCAACCTGAGCTTGCGCCTAAATTGCAAACTTCAATGTTCCTTGTAGCTGGCCTAATTGACGCAGTAACCATGATTGGAATTGGTATTGGCATGTGGTTTACCTTTGCTAATCCATTCACTGCTGCACTGGGCGGTTAAAAAGCGTATAAGCGGGAGATAAAACCGTGAATATTAATGCAACCTTTTTAGGCCAAATGATTGCAATGGCCTTCTTTCTTTGGTTCTGCAGCAAGTACGTCTGGCCGCTGTTCGTAGCAATATTGGAGGAGCGCAAAAAGAAGATTGCCGACGGCCTTGAAGCTGCTGCCCGTGCTGAAAAAGATTTAGAAATAGCACAGGTAAAATCTAACGAGCAGTTAAAAGAAGCGAAAGAGGAAGCTGCAGCGATTATTGATCAGGCTAATAAGCGAGCGGCACAAATTGTTGATGAAGCGAAAGAGCAAGCTCGTGAAGAAGGTCAACGCATCATTGCCGGCGCGAATGCTGAAATAGAACAAGAAGTTAACCGAGCAAAGGAAGCGCTGCGTGCTCAGGTTTCTGCTATCGCAATCGCTGGAGCTGAAAAAATTCTAGAAGGCTCCGTCGATCAAGCAGCAAACGAAGAGATGCTAAACAAACTCGCTTCGGAACTATAAAACACAATCGTTATGGCTGAGACAACCACATTAGCAAGACCTTATGCAAAAGCTGCTTTCGAAGTGGCTAAGCAAGACGGTGCTCTGGATCAATGGTCCAAGATGTTGGCATTAACCGCTGCGGTTACGGGCCAGGACTCTGTTGGCTCAGTATTAAAAGACCCTTCTCTTTCTGCGGAACAAATAGCAAACGCTTTTATTGCCGTTTGTGAAGATAAGTTAAATGACAAAGGGCAAAACTTTATTCGCTTATTGGCGGAACACAAACGTTTGGTTTTATTGCCTGATGTTTCCGAGCTTTATGAAATATTAAAAGCAAATCAAGAAAAGTCAGTCGACGTTGAAATCACGACAGCTTTTGAAATCAGTTCAGACATTGCACAAAAGCTGGCGGAGTCACTTAAGTTACGACTAGAGCGCGAAATTAAACTGGCAACAAAAGTAGATCAGTCATTATTAGGCGGTGCGGTTATTAGAGCCGGCGATACAGTTATCGATAGCTCTGTACGCGGGAAGCTAACCAAATTAGCTGAATCAATGAATTCCTAATCGGTTTAGGACAAACTCTGAACCATAAGGAGAAAGGAAATTAAAGATGCAACAACTGAATCCATCTGAAATCAGTGAAATTATTAAACAGCGTATCGAAAATCTCGATGTGTCTGTGCAAGCAAAGAACGAAGGCACCATCGTTAGCGTGATGGATGGGATTATCCGCATCCACGGTCTGGCCGACGTAATGTACGGCGAAATGATCGAGTTCGAAGGCGGCCTTTATGGAATGGCCTTGAACCTGGAAAGAGATTCCGTCGGCGCAGTAGTACTCGGTGACTACCTCGAATTAAAGGAAGGTCAAACTTGTAAATGTACTGGCCGAATCTTGGAAGTGCCGGTTGGCCCAGAATTGGAAGGACGAGTAGTAGATGCTCTTGGTAAACCAATCGATGGCAAAGGCCCAATCGAAGCAAAAGAAACTGACCCAATCGAAAAAGTGGCACCTGGCGTAATTGCTCGTCAAGGGGTTTCCCAGCCAGTACAAACCGGATTGAAATCAATCGATTCCATGACACCAATTGGTCGTGGTCAGCGCGAATTGATTATTGGCGACCGGGAGGTAGGAAAGACAGCGGTAGCTATCGACACCATCATCAACCAGAAAGGAAAAGGCGTTAAGTGTGTTTACGTAGCCGTTGGCCAGAAAGCATCATCCATTTCTAACGTAGTACAGAAATTGGAAGAGCACGGTGCGATGGAATACACCGTTGTGGTTTCTGCGTCTGCTTCTGATCCGGCTTCCATGCAGTTTATTGCTCCTTATTCCGGTTGCTCTATGGGTGAGTACTATCGTGACAGAGGACAAGATGCTTTGATCATTTATGACGACCTCACCAAGCAGGCTTGGGCTTATCGCCAGATCTCATTATTGCTTCGCCGACCACCAGGCCGAGAAGCTTACCCTGGTGACGTATTTTATCTACACTCCCGTCTTTTGGAGCGTGCAGCAAGAGTGAGCGCTAACTACGTTGAGCAATTTACCAACGGGGAAGTAAAAGGGCAGACTGGCTCATTAACTGCCTTACCAATCATCGAGACCCAAGCTGGTGACGTATCGGCATTCGTCCCCACTAACGTTATTTCCATTACCGATGGCCAGATCTTTCTGGAAACAGACCTGTTTAACTCCGGTATCCGTCCCGCGATGAACCCGGGTATTTCTGTATCTCGTGTTGGTGGTGCCGCCCAAACTCAAATCATTAAGAAACTTGGTGGTGGTATCCGAATTGCCCTAGCTCAGTATCGAGAGCTTGCGGCCTTCGCAGCATTTGCATCGGATCTCGATGACGCAACTCGTTCCCAACTAGAACACGGTCAGCGCGTAACAGAGCTAATGAAACAGAAGCAGTATTCGCCACTTTCCATCGCAGAAATGGCTGTCTCATTGTTTGCTGCAAACGAAGGCTTTCTCGAGGACATCGAACTTAACAAGGTGTTGGATTTTGAAGCCGCCTTGCTGTCTTACATGAACAGCGAGCACGGTGATTTGCTGAGCAATATTAATGAAACTGGTGATTACAATGATGACATTGAGTCGCAGTTCCGATCTGCAATTGAAAAGTTTAAGTCAACCCAAACTTGGTAGGTTCCAGGACTAACACTTTAGAGGCGACTAGGAAAGATGGCAGGCGGCAAAGAAATACGTACCAAGATCGCGAGTATTAAAAATACTCAGAAGATCACCAAAGCCATGGAAATGGTTTCGGCAAGTAAGATGCGTAAAGCCCAAGATCGTATGAAGTTGGGTAAGCCTTATGCACATCGTATTCGCTCGGTAATTGGACACATTGCAAACTCTACACCTGAGTATCGACATGAATATTTTGTCACTCGTGACATAAAAAGAGTTGGATACATTGTTGTTTCTACCGATCGCGGCTTATGTGGTGGCTTAAATATTAACGCCTTTAAGGCCACAGTTGTTTCGATGAAAGAATGGGCAGACAAAAATATCGAAATCGATATTTGTACGATAGGTGCAAGAGCTGCAACTTTCTTCAACAATTTTGGTGGCAATGTAGTCGCGTCAATAAGAGATATCGGAGACTCACCGGAAATTGGAGACGTTATCGGTACGGTGAAAATCATGCTGGATAAATTCAACAATGGTGAAATTGATCAGGTAATGATTGTTAGCAATGACTTTGTTAACACTATGACTCACAAGCCTGAAGTTAACCAACTATTACCACTTGCACCTTCAGAAGAAGAAAATTTACAGCATCACTGGGACTATCTTTATGAGCCCGATGCGAAAGAATTATTGGACGGTTTGTTATTAAGATTCATTGAATCGCAAGTCTATCAAGCAGTAGTAGAAAACAATGCTTGTGAGCAAGCAGCCAGGATGATCGCTATGAAGAGTGCATCTGACAATGCTGGCGATCTTATTGATCAACTCGGCCTCGCTTATAACAAAGCAAGACAAGCTGCGATCACCCAAGAGCTTTCAGAGATTGCTGGTGGCGCAGCCGCAGTTTAAAAAATTTGAATTTATTAATTGAACATTTGATTAGGAAAGATTGAGGAACCGAACATGAGCAGCGGTCGAATCGTAGAAATTATCGGAGCGGTTATAGACGTAGAGTTTGAGCGGGACAATGTGCCCCAGGTTTATGACGCGCTTACCGTCGATGACACTGAAATTACCCTGGAAGTTCAACAGCAGTTAGGTGACGGTGTGGTACGTACCATTGCCCTAGGTAGTACTGAAGGATTGAGCCGAGGACTGATAGTGCAGGACACAGGAGCACCGGTATCAGTGCCTGTTGGTACTCAAACTCTGGGTCGCATCATGGACGTATTGGGTAGACCGATCGATGAACGCGGCCCTATCGGTGAGAAAGAGCGTATGCCGATTCACCGCAAAGCACCTACCTACGAAGAGCTTTCTACAACTAATGAGTTGCTGGAAACTGGGATTAAGGTTATCGACCTGGTTTGCCCATTCGCTAAAGGGGGAAAGGTTGGATTATTCGGTGGTGCCGGTGTAGGCAAGACCGTAAACATGATGGAATTGATTAACAACATTGCAACCGAGCACAGTGGGTTGTCGGTGTTTGCCGGTGTGGGTGAGCGTACTCGTGAAGGCAACGATTTCTATCACGAGATGCAGGAATCGAAAGTTATCGATCTAGAAGGCGAGTCAAAAGTGTCCATGGTTTATGGACAGATGAATGAACCCCCTGGTAACCGCCTTCGAGTAGGACTAACTGGTCTGACCATGGCGGAGAAATTCCGCGATGAAGGCCGTGATGTTCTTCTCTTCATTGACAACATTTATCGTTACACACTGGCGGGCACGGAGGTATCTGCGCTTCTCGGTCGTATGCCATCGGCGGTTGGCTACCAGCCAACTCTCGCGGCGGAAATGGGTGAGCTACAGGAACGAATCACTTCAACTAAGGCCGGCTCCATCACTTCTATTCAAGCCGTATATGTGCCAGCGGACGATTTGACTGACCCGTCACCGGCGACAACCTTCGCTCACCTAGATGCAAAAGTTGTATTGTCTCGTGACATTGCTGCGCTGGGTATTTACCCGGCGGTGGATCCTTTGGATTCGAGTTCACGTCAATTAGATCCATTGGTGGTTGGCCAAGAGCACTATGACGTTGCCAGTGGAGTACAAGGCGTACTGCAGCGCTATAAAGAACTAAAAGACATTATCGCAATTCTCGGTATGGACGAATTGTCCGACGAAGATAAGCAAACTGTTTATCGCGCTCGCCGTATTTCTCAGTTCTTATCACAGCCATTTACCGTTGCAGAAGTATTTACCAATGCTCCGGGCAAGTATGTATCTCTGAAAGATACTATTGCAGGATTTAAAGGCATTCTTAACGGCGATTATGATGATCTGCCAGAGCAAGCATTTAATATGGTAGGTACAATCGAAGAAGCATTAGAAAAGGCGAAGACTCTTTAAGTTAAAAAAGGAATCGAAGCGAGGCAAATATACATGGCCATGACTATGCATTGCGACATCGTATCAGCAGAGAAGAGTATCTTTTCTGGTATGGTACAGATGGTAATCGCCGCAGGTTCTTTAGGGGATCTAGGTGTTGCGCCTGGTCATGCCCCGCTATTAACTGCTCTGATTCCAGGCCCGGTAAGACTTACTCTTGATAACGGCGATGAAGAAGTTTTCTATGTATCAGGTGGATTTCTCGAAGTTCAGCGTGATGTCGTAACGCTTTTAACCGACACAGCGATTCGCGCCGATGATGTTGATGAAGCTGCAGCGGTTAAGGCAATGGAAGATGCTGAAAAAGCGATTGCGAATCAGGGTACAGACTTTGAGTATGGCGCGGCGGCAGCGCAATTAGCAGAAGCAGCCGCGCAGCTTCGAGCGTTACGTCAGCAAAAAAAATAGCTAACTTAACCAATCACTAAAAAGGTAGCATTAGCTACCTTTTTTTTTGGTAATCTTTTTCATTCAATACTCAGCTGAGTAAACAAAAGGATTTATCATGGAAGTTGTAATTCTGGCTGCAGGCAAGGGCACCAGAATGTTCTCTGCGCGCCCCAAGGTTCTGCACACCATTGGCGGCAAGCCAATGTTGCAGCATGTGGTCGATACCGCTTTCAATATTGGGGCGAGTCAAGTACATGTAGTAATTGGGTTTGGTGCTGAGCAGATCAAAGATTACTTTGATGAGTTGCACCGCGGGCAAAACATTAACTGGTTGCTGCAAGAAGAACAACTGGGAACCGGGCACGCAGTACAACAAGCAGTTTCTTCTGTTGATAAGGAAGACCCCAATAACACAGTCTTAGTTCTCTGCGGAGATGTTCCTTTAATCCGAGCGAGCACTTTAAACCAATTACTAGAGAATTCGGATCAGAGCAACGTTTCTTTATTAACCCTTGCTACCGAGCACAACCATGGCTTTGGGCGAATTGTTCGTAATGGAGAAAATCAAGTAATCGCGATTGTTGAAGAAAAAGACGCATCGACAGAACAAAAAGAAATAACAGAAGTAAACAGTGGCATCATGGCAATTCCTGGCACTCGCTTAGCTGGCTGGTTAGAACGCCTCGATAATAGCAACGAACAAGCCGAATATTACTTAACTGATATCGTTGCCATGGCGGCACAAGATGGATGTAAAATAAATGCACTAACTATTAGTGATGAAAATGAAGTCCAGGGAATAAATGACAAAACTCAACTGGCACAACTGGAAACACATCTGCAAATGACAAACAATTCGAAATTGATGGAAAAGGGCGTCACGCTCAGGGATCCCGCCCGTGTAGATGTTCGTGGTGAACTTGATTGTGGCCAGGATGTCGAAATCGATGTAAATGTTCTGTTCGAAGGCAAAGTCACTTTAGGGAATAATGTTTCAATCGGAGCTAATGCCATCATCAAAGATTCAACAATTGGTGATGGTTCTGAAATATTACCCAACAGCAATATTGATGGCGCCAGGATTGGAGAGGAGACTACAATTGGTCCGTCAGCAAGAATTAGACCTGGCACTATTTTAAGTAACAGGGTAAAAATCGGTAATTTTGTGGAAACAAAGAATGCTGTGATCGGCGCGGGCTCGAAAGCAAATCATCTTGCTTATATCGGGGACGCGGAGATTGGTGAGAACTGCAACATCGGCGCTGGCACTATTTTTTGTAACTATGATGGTGCCAATAAGCACAAATCAATTTTAGGGGATAATGTCTTTGTAGGATCAAACAGTGTCTTGGTGGCCCCTTTATCTTTGGACGACAATTCTTTTATTGCTGCAGGATCAACTATTAATAGCGACGTACCCATCGACAATCTCGCAGTTGGCAGGGGCAAACAGAGAAACATAAAAGGCTGGAAGCGACCGACAAAGAAATAACAAAGCATGTGTGGAATCGTAGGTGCAATCTCGGAAAGAAATGTATCGGGCATTTTGCTTGAGGGACTAAAGCGTCTTGAATATAGAGGTTACGATTCCGCCGGTATAGCAATGCTCAATGGAAGCGGCGATAAACTCACCGATCTGAAAACCGTTGGTAAAGTTAAGAAACTAGTTACTTCTGCCAGCAAGGCTAAAATAAGAGGTAATCTCGGCATTGCCCACACTCGCTGGGCTACTCATGGAAAACCCACTGTAGCTAATGCACACCCCCACAACTCTTCCAAAGAAGTAGCTATAGTTCACAATGGAATTATCGAGAATTATCAAAAGCTTAGAGAGGTTTTGCTCAAAGATGGCTACGTCTTTAAAACAGAAACTGACAGTGAAACCATCGCTCATCTAATTCATAAAGAGCGTAAAGGCGGAAAGGTTAGCCTGATTGATGCGGTAAAGAAGGCCATTACAAAATTAGATGGTGCGTACGGTCTTTGTATAATGGACAAGACTGAGCCTGATCAGATCGTGGTTGCGCGTAGTGGCTCACCTCTTGTGATTGGAGTAGGCATCGGTGAAAACTTTGTTGCTTCAGACCCCTTAGCCCTGGGACAAGTTACCGATCGATTTATTTATCTTGAAGAAGGCGACGTTGCCAAAGTTTCACTGGGCGACATTGAAATCTGGCATGGCAACCGAAAAATAAATCGACCCATTACCACCGTTGAATCTCACTCCAAGGATGCAGAGAAGGGTGAGTATAAACACTTTATGCTCAAAGAAATTCATGAGCAGGCACAGGTAATTAAAGACACATTAGATGGTCGCATTAGTAAAACAAAAGTTTTAGAACAGGCATTCGGTGTTAAAGCGAGAGAAATTTTCGACAAAGTTAAGACCGTACAAATTGTTGCTTGTGGCACCAGTTTTCATGCGGGCCAAGTTGCCAAGTACTGGTTAGAAACAATCGCAAAAATACCCTGCTCGGCAGATATAGCTAGTGACTATCGTTACCGGGAAATAATAGTTCAACCCGGCACCTTGTTTGTCACTATTTCTCAATCTGGCGAAACAGCCGATACTCTAGCCGCGTTGCGCTATGCTAAAAAGAAAAAATATGTAGCGAGTCTAGCAATTTGCAATGTTGCAACAAGCACTTTAGTACGGGAGTCAGATTTTTGTATTCTGACCATGGCGGGGCAAGAGATCGGTGTTGCCTCTACTAAAGCCTTTACTACGCAACTAGCTTTGTTATTGATTCTTTCTATAGTACTAGCTCGACGTACTGGTTTGAAAGCCACACAAGAAGCAAAGCTAGTTAAAGACTTAAGCAAACTGCCTAAACTAATTGATAAAGCCTTAGGACTTAGCAAAGATATTAAGAGAATCTCCAAACAGTTCTCTGACAAATACCATAGTTTGTTTTTAGGTAGAGGCATTCAGTATCCCGTTGCTAAAGAAGGTGCACTTAAATTAAAAGAAATATCTTATATACATGCCGAAGCCTATCCAGCAGGCGAGCTTAAGCATGGCCCATTAGCATTAGTTGATAGCAAAATGCCGGTGATTGCTGTGGCACCGAATAATGATTTATTGGGTAAGCTTCGAGCTAATTTATCTGAAGTGAGCGCCAGGGGTGGAATGCTTTATGTGTTTGCCGATGAAAGTATTAAATTTGAGAGTGATAAGAGTTGTAAGGTTGTAAACGTACCCATAAGCCCCGAAGTATTAGCCCCAATCGTTTTCACAATACCGCTGCAACTACTGTCGTATCATGTTGCCATAATGAAGGGCACAGACGTAGATCATCCACGGAACCTCGCCAAGTCAGTTACTGTGGAGTAGTTTATAACAGTAAATTAAACAGCAAGCATTTTATTGGAGAGACAAATGTCGATATATGACGGAAAAAAAGTATTAATCACTGGGGCTTCTGCAGGCATTGGATATGCCT
>JBJLER010000103.1:0-17196 GCA_045565735.1 Pseudohongiellaceae bacterium | reverse complement strand
AAGGAAGCAGCAAGTTGTTGTCCTGAATATGTTGCCCATTGATTTTGTGACACTAGCGCTTATACCGTTAAGCCGTTTGCGTAGGTTGAAAGACTAACATTGATTCGAAAAGGCAGCACGAGCTCTATGCTCTGAAAGTACGATAGATTGCCTACAAATACGGTTACTTTATTTTCCAGAATTGTCATTCCCTTTATAATGTGTACAACCATCTAGAATAGAGAAGGATTCGAGCAAGCCATGAAAAAGTTGATTCTAATTATTTCTATGTTGTTACTTCATTCGATATCTGTAGCTCAAGCAACCAACGAAGATGAGAACGAGACAGAGATCGAGGAGATCATTGTTATTGGAGAGCTTTCTAAACGAGCTGTAAGAGAACAGATTATTCGAGTGGAGAATGATATTTATGATTTTTACAACGAGCGTAACGGTGATCCTGAACTAGACATAGTATGTCGCAGAGTCGCTCTCACTGGAACTCTTATTCCAGAGCGTGTATGTGAACCGGTATTCTGGACAAGAGCACGAAACCAAAATATTCAGGAAGTAGTTAATGGATTTGCAGGAATAGCAGAGCTCGAAGACTTAAGCGCAGTTGTAATACAGGAAACCGAGGATATGAATCAGATCTATGCTGAGCTAATAGAAACCTACCCCGGTTTCGCTGAAGCGTTACTTGTGTTGGAAGACTTAAAATCTCGTCTCGAAGAGTTAGATAACTGATTTTTGGTAGACCAAGCGTTTAAACCAAACACTGTTTGATAAGATAATCACCCGATCGCTCCTTCTTTTGCGAACCTTTGCTAATCTGTCTCTTAGACATTTTGGGAACAATCGATGAAAATGTGAGCCTGAAATTCGTTGACAATTTATCCTGGGTCCATTAATTAAACGCTTCGATGGTCAAATAAAGGGTTGTCGTACTACTGAACAATATAATACGAATGAATAAGTCTATGCGTTTCATAAAAGCTGCAAGTATTAGCGTAGGCACACTTCTTATTGCTTCGGTAGTCAGCGCCCAAAGCGATATCTGGAGCGGCCTGGCAAGATCGCAATTCGATAGCGATGCCTCAACCCTCAGAATTCCCTGTGCTGTTTTAAAAGACCAGAATGGCAATGCTCTTCCAGATCTGGCGCCTGCGTACGCCCTTAATTTTCTACTATCAAATACAGAGCCCGGTAATGAGCGCTTTCAGTTAGTAGAACCTATTGCAGAATTCACTGAAATTCCGGACAGCTGTCTTGACACACTAACTGTTTCAAGCGACTTGAGCTCAGCTACCTATACAAGCAATTCTATAGAAATTGATAGTGATGCCGCAGCATTTAGAGACCGATTCTATGCGCTGGAGTTACAGGCTAACCTTTTAATGGAAGGGCCAGTTGAATTTTCAGTGGTAACCGTAAGCAGCAGAGATTACCGCAGACCAAACTACAATGGTGAAACTTACCTTGCCTTCGTAGGCCCTCCACCATATACCACTCAATTTGTCTTTGACGATGACTTATTACAACAAGCAAAGAATGTGTGGAATGCGGGTTTAGTTGTGTATGAAGCAGGGAGAGTTCAAAATGATTGCTACTTCGATGATCCTAGTAACTTGCTTGAAGTAATAGAGGTTGTTGGTATGAATGTGCGTAAGAGATTAAAACCCACTGTCACCGCAGCAGATAATGGTAAAGAGTTTTACGCGGTGTGCACTGCATTTAATCTCGATATAAATCGGCTAGAGAAGTCTGTCCAAGTTTATGCTTGGACTGTTTATATCTATTAGTTTTCAAATCCTATAAGTTTTCTGCAAGTAATCTCTGGTATTTCCTGACAGTTGTCGAGTTAGTCATACACACTGCAGTTGAATCTCGGCATTGTTTTATCAATCCAGAAAATGCCAAAAAAAAACGGCCCCTTCATTTGAAGAGGCCGCTCTTTTCTAAGACAGTTCTAAATTGTTACTAGAACTCTATGGATACCCTGCCGTAGAGCAAACGCCCACGCGGATCATATAGGATCGATTCCATACCAGCGAAGTCATTGACTCGCTGAGGCTGACGATCGAATAAGTTACGAGCACCAAATGTCAAATCTACATTCGTGCCCATAAAATCCAGTCCGCGGTAGTTGTAAGCAAGGTCCGCAACTGTGTAAGCGCGTAACTTGTCTCTTTCGGTAGGATCGAGTGGCGTAAAATACGGGAAGTAGCTGAAGAAACCACTACTCCAGTTGTAGCCATCATAGCTAAGCTCATCGGTATAGCGAGCAACCACAGAAGCACTGTGATTACCATTTACCCAGCCGACTCGGAAATTGGCCTTCACTTCAGGTAATGGAGGCGCTTCACCTAGGAAGCGGTTTCTATTACCAAGAGGCGAACTCATTGGATCGGTCGCAAACTTCTGATACTCCCAAAGATCGATCTTGGTAGCATTCAGCTGCGCGGTAAAGGTACCGATGTCTTCCAGGCCTACTAAGCCCAGATCGAACTGGTATCTAACCTTCAAGTCATAGGCTTCCACATTGTTAGCCGCCGCGTTGGACTGACCAACCGTAACCCGCATAATTTGCGTCGGGTCACCTGCAGCACGAACAATACGTGGATCCTGTCTGCCTGAAGCAACCCAGCTTGTAAGTTCCGCTACTGTCGGCTCTCTACCAGTTATCCCAGTCGCGTTAGACCAGTTGAAGTAGTCGAGATCCAATAACTGCTGCGGGTCAATACTCACAATACGCTGTGTGAACTCAGTCTGACTCCAATCAAGATCGATACGCAGATTGTCGATAGGCTCGATCGTAAATCCCCAGCTGAATGTGTCCGCCGTCTCAGGTTGTAACCAAGGGTTACCGGCCTGACAGCGACGAGCATATGCGAAGAACGAGGACATTGGATCGTCAATATTGGACAAGTTACATCGCTCTGGAGCATTCAAGGCATTCAAACCTGGTGCGATGAAAGCAGTACCCTTAGTGGCACGAACCGTCAACCAATCCATCGGGCTGTAAGTAACCCCGAACTTCGGATCCTTTGAACTCTGGCCTGTTGAATATCTCGTATCGCGGCTAGCTGCCGTAACTTCGAGATTGTCTAGAATAGGTATAGCTACCTCAACAAACCAAGCATCTACTGAGCGAGTTTCGTTGGCAGGTAAGTCCTGCTGACCATTATACAAATCGCCACTTTGGTAAAGCGCAGCTGGAATATGGTCAAAACCATTCCAACGCTTTTGCATACCTATTGCCATACCAACCGGTCCGCCAGGTAATTCAAAATTACCCAACGGTACTTCGCCGTTCAGAACTAAGTCAAAAGTAGCCAAGCTTGAATTGGTACGATTTCTCAAAAGTTGAGTCGGGAATATTGAATCCGCGACTGCTTGCGAGTTTGTGTGCGGTCGAAGCACATCAGGGTTAACAGCCCATGGGCTAAAACACTCATCCTGCGGGCCTAACGTGTCACAACTCAGGCCCTGAGATATCATCGGAAAGCTCTGGTTGTTCTGGCGAGACAATGTAATTTCTTCTGTATGCATCAGTGAAGCCATACCGTCCCAGCCTTCAACATATGGCACTGTGAACATTGTATCGAATGCAACACGGAAGCTTCTTTCCCGATAGAAACCAGGGAAGCTGCCATTTCCGTTATGACCTGAAGATACTGGTTGGGATTTACCAAATGGTCGCCAACCACTGAATTTTACATCCTCATTAAATGGGATACCGCTTGGATCCAGTATGACCGTGCCATTCGCATCCCTATCCGGCAGTGTATCGCCATCTAAATCACGTGCGAATAACGGGTTGCCGTTTCCATCCGCAGCTCGGAAAGGATTACCAGGCAATTCACCTCGAAGAACAGGTAACTCGTCAACTCGGCCACCAGGGTTGGCGGCTGAATTCTGGCCCTTATAGGTCATGCTATTCCAGTTGAGCTGAAAGTTAAAACTCAGGTCATCGCTAACCTCATAAGCGGCATTAGCATAGAAGACACCCTGTTGGGCCGCAGGGTTAAGCTCCCACCACTGACCAAAGTCCATGTAACAAGTATTGTTCAGCGGGTGCAAATTGCCATGAACGTTGGGCTTATGCCCTCTCGTTGGGTCTTCCATCTGATCAACAGGAGTACAACCTGGGTCACCTGAACGGCTGGTCGCCCCGGTTAATACGCCATTTGCATCACGCTGAGGCACAGCATACTGGCCTGGGTTACCTGAAGATGAAAAGTTAAATCCAGCGTTGTATAAGTTAGGACGGTCTGCCCATAGAAGGTTAGAGTTGTCTCGCCACTGTCCAGCAGTAACAATATCCCATCCACCTAAGTCACCACCCCATATGGCGCTGTACATTTGCTCCTGGTAAGAGTCGCTCTTGTCAGACTGAAGGTTGTATATCTCCATCTTAAATCCATCGTAGGATTTGATGGGTACGAAGTTGACAACACCAGCCACCGCCGCTGAACCATATAGAGCTGCAGCTCCATCCACAACGATATCGAGCCGTTGAATAGCTATCTGCGGTAGCATCTGGTTTACGTTGCCATCTATCACACGCTTACCATCGACCAAATCGAGTGTAGCGCCGGCACCGAGACCGCGCAGGTTAATCGAGGTTTCAGTGGCTCCTGAGCCTGGTGTGATATTGGAAGATATGGATGAACCCTGATTAAAAGTCAGGTTATGTATAACATCACCCATGTTAGGTGTACCCTCAGCAGCAATATCCTCTAGGGTAAGCTGCGTCAAGGGAGATGCGGACTGAAAGCCTTCGGTGCGCCGGATAAAAGACCCGGTCACGATAACTTCTTCAATCTCCTCATCCTGTGCTAGCACAGACCCCGAAACCGGGATCAGCGATAGTGATATCGCCGTGCTAAGCATTTTTTTATGAAAACCGGGTATCCCGGTTTTTCTATTAGCATGCATAAAAACTTCCTCTCTCTTGATATTTTTACTACTTGTTATTTTTCTTTCGTTAGCATCGATGCTGCAAGATCGAGAATGCAGCTAGGATAGCCTTTAACTCGGTAATTTCTAGCATTCGAATCTTCTAGAATTTGCGGATTCCAAAGGGCCAATTGCACCGAATATACGGACCTACCAGCCTCCAATAACATCACCGGTTCACTTGGCAGTCAAGCGTTATTACGACCATCTCGCAACAAGTAGGAATCGAGCGAATGCTCGTTAAGGAATATGTTACAAAAAGTAACTTTTTTAAGCAAAAAAAGCAACATCAGGGCGCCTATTGCACTAAATCACTCTCCAACTTACTAGCCTCCTAGTTACATAGTTCGCTAGTTGACTTGCATAGTTAGCTAAGAATTATAGGGGTTTCACAATAATTTAAAAAAATTCAGGCTCAAATCACTATTTGGCGCAGCTAAGCAGCTAAAAAGTGTGCCTTAAGCTCTGCTAATTGAATGATCTTGCCGGAAATACGATCTAATTGATGGATACGACTCAATTCTGGATCGATTGGAAAGACTTAGTCACTCACGAGCACTCTTGCATGGGGCTGAAAATTTAAAGAACAGCCTGAGAGAAAATTATCTACATAATCCAGGTCAGACTGCGCTGCTTGCAGATTGGCTTCATCTGCCACTGATAAATTTTCCTGGCGCGGAAATATACCCATGCCGGCGAGCAAACAGGTCCAGGATCGTTGTGAATAATACTGGCCAATATTAAGGCGGGTCAGCGCGGCTTCCAGATCTTCGACGCCATACCAAACATTCAGCATCTCTTTCAGGTTGTCTGAGAGATTCTGGTTTTCACGATTATCGATCCAGTATTGCGTGTCGATTCTGGAATTAGTCTTATAATGCAAGACGATGTAATCGCGAATGCCTTCAAAATTCTTATTCATGCGGTCGTTAAAATCTTCTCGGTATTGATTGGTGAACTCACCTTCTTCGAATGCAGTTGAGAACTCATCGATAGTTGAGTAAACGAACTGCAGAGCAGTGGCTTCTAGTGGTTCAATGAACCCCTGGGAAAGGCCTATCGCTACACAATTCTTGCACCAGGTTTGTTCTGTTCTACCGACTTTCATTTTTAAGTGACGCGCTTCAGCGTCGCTTTCAAGAATTCCCAAATGTGTTCTGAGCTCTATTTCTGCTTCATCAGGAGTTGTGTATTGCGAACTGTACACATAACCATTGCCAAAACGATTAGTAAGAGGAATTTTCCATACCCAACCATTCGACAATGCTGTGGAAACAGTTTCCGAAGGTAGGTTCGGATCGATTTCTGTAGGTACTGCAATTGCAGAATCATTAAAAAGATTTTCTGCAAATGGAAGAAAACGAACTTTTAAAGTCTTCTGAATGAGAATTGATGCGAATCCAGAACAGTCGACAAAGAAGTCCGCTGATAAATCTTGTTCGGTATTAAGTTTTAAAGACTTTATGTCGCCGTTGTCATGTTGTTCAACACTTTCAACTGTGGCTTCGATATGAATGATGCCTTTTTCTTTGGCGCGTTCGCGAAGAAATTTGCCAATCAACACGGAATCGAAGTGATAACCGTATTGAAAATGGAAAGGGAAACTTTCGGCTGGAAGTGGCGCTAATCGCTTTTCGGTTAGATTAGCTAGCAACGAAAAACGGTTCGGATGGGCTAATAAATCAAGTCCTTGTCTTCTGAGTGCGGAATACTTGTAGAGAAATCCAAAAGTCGCAAAATCCAGACTGGTTGGAAATGGATGAAAATAGCTTTCATATCCGGCAACTGTAGACCAATCAACAAAACTAATACCATTCTTATAAGTAGCGTTACATGCCGGCATCCATTCTGATTCTTCTATATCAAGCGAATCGAAAAATACTTTTAATAGTGGAGTGGAGCCTTCACCCACACCGATTATTCCAATGTCTGGTGACTCAACGACCGTGACTTGAATTCCAAGATGTTGCCATTTTTTATGTAAAAGATTTGCGGCCATCCATCCCGCAGTTCCTCCGCCGAGGATTACAATATTTTTAATCTTGGAATCGTTCATGAAAATTAAGCTGCAGATTAGATGGAAAAATTAAGGCTTGCTTTGATTTATTCAATCAGTTTATCTGACTTCGTGGGGAAAATGCATCCAGCCGGTAATTATGTATTTCTCACCCGCATTCACAAGGTTCCCAGCATGGGCATGAGTCCATTCCGCAGGCCAGATCATAGTCTTGCCTTTCTCCGGGGTTACTTCAATGTTTTGTTGAGTAAATGTCGTAGTACCACCGTCTTCAACATCATTCAGATAACTCATCCAGGCAAGTATTCTGAAAGAGTTTTGGATCGAGGTGCGTTCACTGTGAGGCAATTTGAAATGACCACCGGGAAGATATTTTTGGATGTTGAAAGATCCTATATCCGTATTGGGCATGATCTGTCCCAGAAAAGGAAACTGCTTGGTGTAATCTTTAAAGCAATCAAATAAACGGTCTATGTATTCTCTTATAGCTTTGTACTCATCGGATTCCAGATCGCGAGGATGAACGGTGATGTCTGTGGAATTCTTGACTTCAAGATCTACACCGCCGGCAGATTTTCCTGCTTCCTGTTTATCCTGGTGGGTTTCAAAAAATTCGACCAGCGCATCACAAAGAGAATCCTGCTCTAAATTCCAACAGCCAATAAAGTGAGGGTCTGGACCCTCCAGTTCGATACGCTTCATTCTGTTAACCTATTAACCTAAATTTTCAATATTTCCATATCAGCAATAGCGATGGCTTAGGCTAACAAACGCGAGGAAGTAAGGCTACAAGAGGGAATAGTCAGCACCGTTTTCCAATGCTGTGGTTATAGACTTGCTCTTTGATAACTAGGCTAGAATAGGTTCGATAATTCTGCCACTAACATCGGTTAAGCGAAAATCTCTACCCTGATAATGATAAGTAAGTCTTGTGTGATCTATTCCTAACAAGTGAAATATGGTTGCATGAAGATCATGCACATGTACAGGATCCTGCACAATATTGTAAGAGAAGTCATCGGTTTCACCGTAGGTGACACCTGGTTTTACTCCTCCGCCAGCCATCCACATGGTGAAGCAACGTGGATGATGATCGCGACCATAAACTTCTTCAGTAAACTTGCCCTGGCAATAAACGCTCCGACCAAACTCACCTCCCCAAACTACTAAAGTGTCATCAAGCAGGCCGCGTTCTTTCAGATCTTGTACCAGCGCTGCTTGAGGCTGATCTACGTCTCTTGCCTGATTCTGAATGCCACTTGGTAAGCGAGTATGTTGATCCCAGCCACGGTGGAATAACTGAATAAAACGAACATCTCTTTCTGCCAGGCGTCGCGCTAATAAACAATTTCTGGCAAAAGAACCTGGTTTCAAAACGTCAGGGCCGTAACGATCCAAGGTTGCTTGTGATTCATCGGATAAATCATTGAGTTCTGGCACGGATGTTTGCATGCGGTAGGCCATTTCGTATTGGGAAATTCGCGTTCTGGTTTCCGCATCACCATATTCCTCCTGAGTTAGCTCATTCAATCGCACCAAATCATCGAGAAAGCGGCGACGGGTTGAACTATTCACGCCTGGAGGATTTGATAGATAAAGAACTGGGTCGCCACTCGCTAAAAACTTTACACCTTGATGCCGAGTGGGGAGAAATCCGCTTCCCCATAGCCGGTCATACAGTGGTTGGCCTCCATTGCCGCTGCCGATGGAAACCATAGCTACAAACGCAGGCAAATCTTGATTCATGCTGCCCAAACCATAATCTAACCAGGCGCCAATACTTGGGCGCCCAGCAAGTTGAGCACCAGTCTGGAAGAACGTAATGCCTGGATCATGATTAATCGCTTCAGTATGCATGGTTTTAATAAAGGCCAGATCGTCTACGATCTTTGCCGTGTGAGGCATCAACTCGCTGACCCAAGCACCTGACTGACCATGCTGCGCAAATTCATAAACCGAGGGAACCAGAGGAAAACTTAACTGCCCTGATGTCATCGCAGTTACCCGCTGATTACCGCGAACCGAAGGTGGAAGTTCTTCACCAACCAAGTCTTTCAACTTGGGTTTGTAATCCCAAAGTTCATGCTGTGAAGGTCCACCAGACTGAAACAAATAGATGACACGTTTCGCTTTAGGTGCGAAGTGAGGCAATCCTGAGAGCCCGCCAAAAGTCTGACCGCTTTGAGCAACGCTATCTTGTGCAAGTAAAGAATTTAGCGCGGCCGCACCTAAGCAGGTGCTACTCAAACTTAAAAAACTACGACGCGTTAACTGTTGTTTGCGATCATCAACTGGGTTCATAGTTTTAATCCCTGGTTATTGTTCCATCCAGATTCATTATTAAGCTGGCTACCATCTGATAGGCAGCTAATTCCGCAATATCTAAAGTCTCATCACGGGGGGACTCACCCTCTGAAATAAGTTGCAGTGCGGCTGCCCGATCGGATTCATACACTTCCAAATGCATGGAATAAGCACCGGCGAGTATGGAAAGGACATTAGCATTCGGCTCGCGGGCAGTAGCGAGTCTATACATATGCACCAGACTGTCATTTACCGATTCGCCCTGCTGTATCGCGCGCTGGGCCAATGCACGGGCCGCTTCGACATAGGTCACATCGTTCATTAAATTCAGTGCTTGTAACGGAGTATTCGTGCGAGTTGACGACACGATATGGGTTTCCCGCGTCGATGAATCGAAGGTAATCATGGCAGGCGCCGGTCGCGTTCTCTTCCAGAATGTGTACAGACTTCGACGATACAAATCATCACCCGTAGACAGTCGATATTCCTGGCCGCGCTCTACTATGTCATCCCAGAGTCCGTCCGGCTGGTATGGGCCCACTGATGGACCTCCGATCCGTTCCGTTAGTAATCCAGAAATTGCTAAGGCCTGGTCACGAATCATCTGCGCCGGTAATCGCATGCGCGTGGCACGAGAAAGCAATCGATTCTCCGGATCCATCTCTGCCAGTTCGGGAGTAACCGCAGAAGATTGTCGATAGGTGGCACTTGTCACAATTAAGCGCTGCATTTCTTTAATATCCCAGCCAGACTCTTGAAATGTCACTGATAACCAATCCAGCAATTCGGGATGAGATGGAAACTCACCTTGCGAACCAAAGTTGTCTGCCGTCTTAACTAAACCGGAGCCGAAGTACGATTGCCAGAAACGGTTTACTGCCACACGACTGGTAAGTGGGTTTTCAGGATTGACCAACCAGTTAGCAAAGGTCAGTCGATTCTTTTCGCCATCTGGCATGGGCGGAAGAATAGAAGGTGTTCCTGGGAAAACTTCTTCGGCTGGTGCGTCATAAACGCCGCGATTAAGTCGGTAAGTTGGGCGGCGTGGAAACATTTCTTCCATCACCATTACCGTTGGGAATCCATCCCACATATGTTTGCGTTCCCGCTCAAGTTCTCTCACTTCTGAATAGGCAGCGCGAATATCCGGCGATGCATATTGATTAAGGAAACTTAAGCGCATTTTATCGGATTGCGCTGTCGTTCGATCTGCGCTGTCAATGCGAGCGATTTGAGAAATCGAATCTACAGTGGCAAGCACCGCTACTTCTTCTGGTGTAAGCACCCGATCGTAAATGCGCACATCATCGAGATTACCCTGAAAGTTTGGTTTAGATGAGCCACTGGCTCCGATGCGAAGCGGATAGCGTTGAGGCAACCTGTTGCCAACCAGATCGAGCAATCCCTCAAGCTCCTGACTTACACCATCTATATAAACTCGCATACCTCCCGGTGTCTTCGAACCATCATAAGTGGCAGTGATATGTTGCCAACGATTTAACTGGACCGAGTGAATTGTTTCCGCCGCAACTCCATCATCCAATACCCTTGTCGTAAGATTAAGACGCAGCTTGCCTTCTTCGAGATAAATTCCCCAACCTACTTCACCCTGGTCACCTTCGTTAGCTCGCGAAAAAATTACGCCAGTGTCAGTGGTTGGAAAGACCCAGGCAGAGAGTGTGAACTCATTTTCGTAACCAAGATTTGGAGAAGTGCCTGCAGTAATGTAGCGCTCGCCGTCGAAATTAGCGGCTGCACCGATGCGGCCATCTACGAAGTGAGGAAGACCATTTTCTAGCGTTGCTTCAGCCAAGCTACCGGCATGCACTCCAGAAATATCTCCATCCAATGGATGATGCATAACCAGGCCATCTCTTAGATTCCAGTCCACTTCTGCATCGATATCAGTGGCACCGAGCAAGGCGTCTTCCCACTGTTCCTGTGCTAACTCAATTGCTTCTTCCATTGCAGCAAATTCGACCCGCGCTTCGGCTAGTCTGCCATCCAACTCATCAAGTTGCCCTTGTTGCGAATTTGTTGGTGCGGTAATGAATGGCGGCGAGTTTACATATTTAAATCCCTTACCTCGTTCATCAATGTTATTGAAGAAGGCAGAGAATTCGTAAAACTCTCTCTGTTGTAATGGATCAAACTTATGGTCATGACATCGGGCGCAACCCATTGTTAATCCCAACCAGATAGTGGAAGTTGTTGCAACTCGATCTACTGCGTATTCAATTAAGAATTCTTCGGGAACGATTCCGCCTTCGGCATTCAGACTATGGTTGCGATTAAATGCAGTGGCGATACGCTGATCCAATGTCGCATTGGGCAACATGTCACCTGCTAACTGTTCGACTGTAAACTGATCAAAAGGCATGTTGTCATTAAAGGCATTAATTACCCAGTCTCGCCAGCGCCACATGGTGCGCTCACCATCAGTTTGGTAACCATTAGTGTCGGCATAACGGGCAGCATCCAGCCAGTCCACCGCCATACGCTCACCAAAACGAGTCGACTGCAGTAAGCGATCTATGACTTTTTCGTAAGCATCAGGGGAGTTATCTACCAGAAACGCATCTACGTCTTCGAGTGTCGGTGGAAGACCGGTAAGATCTAAAGTCACCCTTCTGATGAGAGTTGCCTTATCTGCTTCAACGGAAGGAGTTAGTCCTTCTTGGTCGAGTCGTTCTAAGACAAAATTGTCGATAGGATTTTTAATCCAATTAGGATTACTGGTATTTGGTAAAGTTGGCAGTTCTGGCGGAATAAACGCCCAATGACTTTCCCATTGTGCTCCCTGGTTTATCCAAAGGCGGATTGTTTCGATCTCGTCTGGAGTTAAGGCTTCCCGATCCCGCGGCATACGAAACGATTCCGCTTCAGCAGTTATGCGCTGATACATCAAGCTGTCTTCCGCATTACCCGGAATAACTGCCGGCCCACCGAATGCGCCACGGTGACCGGCAAATCCTTCTGGGTTATCGAGCCGTAATCCCATTTGCCGATTTTGATTATCGGGGCCGTGACACTGAAAACAATTGCGGGAAAGTATCGGTCGCACCTCTCTTGCGAATACTACCTGTCGTTCAGCCGCTTGTTCTAATTCTGCTCTTTCATCTCCTGTCAGCTCTGTCCCCCACTCCGCGCCACTAGCGATCCACAGGCGCACAGTTTCAATTTGTTCAGCGGTGAGAGTTCTGCCACTAGAAGTTGGGGGCATAACTCGAATGCCGTCTTCCACTGTTATGCGCTGAAAGATCAAGCTGGCTTCTGGATCTCCGGGAACTATGTGGCTTCTTAGAAAATCTTGGGTGTCTAGGCGCAGATTAAGCATGCGCCGTGCTTCATCTGGACCATGGCAATCCAAACACGTGCTGGTAAAAATCGGGAGAATATCTTCGGTATAAGTCGGAGAGTCGTTGGCTTGACCAAAACTATGCATGGAAACAAACAACGCTGTCAGCACGAAGATTGACTTGAGTAATTTCCCAGAATTCATTTTCTATAGGAACTCCTGTGTTTTTCTATTTTTTATCAGGCTGCAGCCATTCTCTGTTCAACCGCTGTTCTAGGGCTTCTCCGTCGATTCCCTCAGCCGAGTAGCCGCTAACCACCCAAAAGGTCTCCTGCTATATTAGATTCTAAGCGTTCAAAAATCTAATGAAACCGAGGGCTTAGAGCGATTAGATTGTAAGTTTTCGTAACGATTTCAATGCAATCTAATTGTCGATAGGACGCGACCCAAATTCATAGATCGTGCTAGTTTCATAGCGCTCTCCGGGTCGCAAGACAGTTGAAGGAAATCCTGGTTTGTTGGGACTGTCGGGATAGTGCTGTGTTTCCAAGCAAAAGGCGAAACGTCGTTCATAAGCTCTACCATCTTTGCCAATGAGATTGCCCCGCAGAAAGTTGCCAGTATAGAACTGCATGCCGGGTTGATCAGTGTAGACATTCATAGTTCGCCCAGAGGCTGCAGAAAAAACTGAAGCAGCTAATGACACAGCTCCAGGTCCTTCATGATTGATTACAAAATTGTGATCGAAACCAGAACCAAACTGGATTTGCTGATGGCTAGACTCGATATCCTGACCAATAGATTTTGCATTGCGAAAATCAAGTGGAGTATTTGCAACACTTGCAATTT
The DNA here is from genome assembly GCA_045565735.1 of Pseudohongiellaceae bacterium. Taxonomy (GTDB): domain Bacteria; phylum Pseudomonadota; class Gammaproteobacteria; order Pseudomonadales; family Pseudohongiellaceae; genus UBA9145. The sequence goes on along the minus strand of JBJLER010000103.1, from coordinate 3,787 downwards.
CTCCAGTAGGAATCGACTCATTATCAACCGGAGTAAACCGATCAGCATTGATCTTGATTTCGTGATCAAGAATAGAACCTGCATCATGCCCGTCCAAATTAAAGTAGGCGTGGTTAGTTAGATTAATCACTGTTGCTTTATCGGTTGTCGCTAGGTAATCAATAACTAGTTGGCTCTGATCATTAAGAGTATAAGTAACTGTAACTTCGACCCGACCAGGATAACCTTCTTCTCCATCTGGACTGACAGTAGTTAACTCCAATACCGCAGCATCGCCTCTAGCAGAAAATTCAGCTTCCCAGATTTTTTTATCAAAGCCAAGCAATCCTCCATGGATTGCATTGTCACCATTATTTTGCGCTAACGAATATTCAACACCATCAAGAATGAATCGTCCATTCGCAATTCGATTGGCATAGCGTCCAACTATAGCCCCAGCAGAACCGGCACCGTCAAAATAGCGCTGTGGATTATCGAAACCAGTTGTCACATCAACAAAGTTACCTTGCGCATCAGCTGCATGCAGACTTACGATGATTCCTCCGAGATCGATAATCTCTAGTGTCATTCCTGCAGTATTTCTGAGCGTGAATAATTGAACATCTCTGCCATCATTCAAAGTGCCGAATGGCTCAACTGTCACCCGTGGAAAATTACCCTGCGCCATGCTGTGCACGTGGATCGTGTTAAATACAATTAAGAAGAATATCTTGCCAAATAGCTTCACGCGCTTTTCCTAGTGATCATCTGTGAGTCGGCTGGATCTTAGACAGTGACACACAAATTTACAATTCCCGAAGAATCAGAGTTTACGGCGCTTTCCCGGCCTGAACAATCGTTTATCAAGGCCAAAGAATTGCCCATGCATAGACTAGAGAAAGCAATAGTTTTATGCTCGGTGTGTAGGTAACAATGACTTGAAATAAGAATGAAAACTCGGAGGAATGAAATGCGAATTTTCTCAGCACTCTTCTCACTCGCGTTAACTGGCTTGCTATCCGTTTCTGCCTATAGTCAGATGCTAGCGAGTTTCAATGATGATGGACTGACTTATGGCCACGTCCATTTAAATGTGTCGGATATGGATCGACACATACAAATTCTTGAAGATCACTTTGGTGGCCGCACTGTTAGAAAAGGTCAGAATGCAAATGGTGATCCGCTGCTTACTGCAATCGTACTTAACAACACATTAGTTGCATTATCACCAAGTGATCCAACTATGCCTTCGAGCCAATCTGCCATGGATCATTTTGGTGTCAAAGTTCGCAACATGGAAATGTTTCTAGATAAGTGGCGCGCCGATGGGTTGCCAGTGACTACTGCTCTTTGGGCTGAACAATTTCCAAGTCCACCAAACGGATTTACTGGAGACACTTTCATCGGAGCCGAAGGTCAGGTCAATGCCTTTGTCGATTTTCCTAACGGTGCGCGGGTTGAACTGCAGGAAGACCAGGGGCTGCAACAGGAAGTGACTGGCTACCATATTCACTTCAATACACCAGAGCATGAAGAATTATTAGCCTGGTACACCGATGTGTTCAATCTTGAAGTTCGGCCTCGTGGAGGTATTGCAACGACCACTAATGTTCCAGGTATGAATTTAAGTTTTGGTGGTGGCAGCTCAGATCGCGCTGCAACCCAGGGTACTGCCATTGATCATATCGGTTTTGAAATTGATGGCCTGGAAGAATTCTGCCGCCGCCTTGAAGCCGCTGGCATTGAATTTCAGGTGCCATACCGTGAGATTCCAGCAATTGATTTAAACATTGCCTACATCATCGATCCACGTGGCGTACGTATTGAGTTCACCGAAGGGTACGATGAATACTAGTTGAAGTATTTAGTTCTCAAGGAAAAAGGCCGGTTTATGTAGTCGGCCTTTTTCTTTTACTAAATTTTTTAGAGCTCCATAATCTCCACTTTACGGAAGCGCAATGTTCCTCTTCCCCATTGCAAACCAATAGGCCCTTCAGACATCTGGCTATCTCTAACATCAGCAGTTACATCGCCATTCAATTCAACTATTAAATGATCACCATCTACAGTGATCTTATAAACATTCCATTTATCCCCAACCTTTGGGTAGGGTTCCTCAACGGCAGCGACGTGGACAATACCTCCGGTTCCATAAGAAAGATCAGGGCGCTGGTCAAATATGTTTGCTTCATAGCAATTGCGATCGGTAATTCGAGTCGGTTCCTGACAACGCATATAAATGCCGCTATTTGCATCATGGCTGGCCCAGAACTCAACGCGAAGAACAAAATCGCTGTAGCTTTCTTTGGTGACTAACCAGGAAGCTCCGCTGCCTTCAGTGGCACGAATTGAAGACGCATCAGTATGCCAGTTTGCATCGCCAACTATATTGAAGTTGTCCATTCCTTCGGTACCGTCAATAAGTGTTATCCACTCGCTGTTTTGGGCGAAGGAGAAATAAGCGAGAAAGGAAGCAAACGAAAGAGAAACTATTTTTACCGCAGTCTTTATTCGAGTCATGTATATCAATCCCAATTCAACAAAATTACTAAGAATGACAGTTAAAGTATCACTCGAATTATGCAAGGTCTAACTAATTTTTATGAGCAGAGTAGAGTCAAGACAAGTGTCAGCATCAGTAGAAACTTAGTAGTCGTTAATTTTGAATCCATACTGCAACTTGGCCAAATTGCCAGGATTCTGGAACAACTCAACGACCCGCTGCCTCGGTGCGTTGATTTCTATTGTGCTGCTGTATTTGATTGATTTTTAATGAGCTAATTGATTGGGGGCCCTATCCAGCCTTCTTCGAACTGAACGCCAAGGCTATTCAGATACATCGCCACCAAATTGTACTGCCCTACCGTGAAGACTGTTTCCATCATTTGGCGTTTGGTATAACGAGCTGAAAGTGCTCCCCAGGTTTCTTCGGAGATCAAAGCGTCCTCGTGAAGCTCTTCTGCAGCTCTTAAAAGTGCCGTATCCCATTCACTCCAACGAGGATCAGCAGAGCCAACAGTGATCTGCTTTAGCTCTTCCTCGCTAATTCCTACTGCTAGAGCGAGCCCACGATGGGCAGCCCACTCATAAGCGCCTTGATTGAGATACCCAATTCGTAGAATCAATAACTCACGGTCACGAATCGGTAAGGTAGAGTCCTGCAGCAGGTAATCGGTAAATTCTAACCAGGCATTACAAAGAGCTGGCGCGTTAGCGCAAGTTGACCATACACCAAGCACTCTTCCGTTATTCTCTCGAGGAGCAAGAATTGATGCTTCTGCTGCTGTCCAGGGTTTTTGTACTCGGTCAATACGAGTTTCATCAAGTGGAGGTAATGCTGTTTCTTGGGCAAAGAGACCAGAATTCCCACTAAGAAGCAGGGTTGCTGAGATGCACATAGCCACATAATACTTTTTATCAAGCATTTTCCTATCCTCCACTCGTTCTTTCTTCTTTAACATGCACCTATTTTAATTTATCGCTTTGATCACTTCTCGAGTCAGGCTCCAACGGTCGAATCCTTGACGACCATAATCGAGTCCTCGTCTTACGATTACCAGGTCATGGTTTGGCACTACGATTGTGAATTGGCCGCGGTTTCCAGAAGTCGAATAAGCATCTTTAGGAACGTCGTCTCTGTTATCTGGCACCAACCACCATTGGCCACCATACATGTTGCCAATTGCAACGGTTGCAGGTGCTGGCTCTCTTACGAAGTCGATCCATTCTTCGGAAATAATGCGTTCACCATTCCAAAGTCCGTTTTGTAGATAGAGCATACCGAAACGGGCCAGGTCTCTTGCATTAG
>JBJLER010000102.1:0-17753 GCA_045565735.1 Pseudohongiellaceae bacterium | reverse complement strand
CCAGACAATAGCCAGGTCGTATGGCGTCGGTTTAATCCTGATGGCATGAGTGCTGAAATTTGGACCATGGATATAGATGGAAGTAATCAACGTCAGCTAACCGCTGATGCTATGGTGGCATGGGGGCCCTATTTTCATCCGAGTGGCGATTACATTATCTATTCCAGCAATATACTCGGTCATTCCAACTTCGAGTTGTTTATGGTGGATTCAGCAGGTGCTAATCCCCCGATTAGAGTAACCAATACCGAAGGAACTGACATACTTCCTGTGTTTTCACCGGACGGTAATAGCCTCGCCTGGAGTACTACTCGAACTCCTGACGGCACTTCTCAGATTCACATGGCTAACTGGAACCATCAGCGCGCCATAGAGTTACTTGGCTTCGAATAGCTTTAACGAGCACAACTATCATGAAGCGTTTAGCTACAATCTTTCTTCTTTATATGAGTCTGTCCGGTAGTGTCCTGGGGCAGCTACCAGGGGAGGTTGCAGAGATTCGGGAACCAGAACAGCCGATTCACCATAGCCTCAAAATATTGCTGGATCCAATGAATCGTGCGATTACTGTTGAGGACAGTATTAGCTTTCCCGAAGAGTTCCACTCTACATCGGTAGACTTTGAACTTAACAGTAACCTGTCTATTTCCAATAACTCTGGAACCTTACAACAGTTAACTGGCAATGCTCCGGACACAAACGTTGGTATTAATGCCACTGGTGGCCTAGCAGCAGGAACCAACGAATATTCCTTAAGTCTGCCTGCAAACGAAAATGGCCAGGCGTTGCTTATTTATAGTGGTTCTATTTATGACCTCGCCGAACAGTCCAGCCCAGAATACGCCCAGAGCTTTTCTGAGACTTCTGGGATTATTGGCGAACAAGGTGTCTATCTAAATTATGGCAGCGCCTGGTTTCCAATCTTTGGTGGCCAGTTAGTGACCTTTGATATGGAAGTGCAATTCGCCGACACAGCGTCGACCTGGAAGGCAGTGAGTCAGGGGGATCGGTTTGGTGACAGCGGTTGGAGCAGTGTCGATCCCATGGAAGAGATTTACCTAATAGCTGCGAGTTTTACCGAGTATTCCGTACAGGCAGACGATGTAGAGGTGCTGGCATATCTGCGCACGCCAGATTCTAATCTCGCCACTAAGTACATGGATGCCACGGAAAGGTATTTGAAACTTTATGAGCCACTGCTAGGCGACTATCCATATAGTAAGTTTGCCTTAGTCGAAAATTTCTGGGAAACCGGCTACGGCATGCCCTCATTTACTTTGCTTGGCGAGCAGGTCATTCGTTTACCATTTATTCTGGAATCTTCCTATCCCCATGAAATTCTCCATAACTGGTGGGGTAATGGAGTCTATCCAGATTACGAATCTGGAAATTGGAGTGAGGGCCTTACTGCCTACTTAGCAGATCACTTATTCCGAGAAATGAGTGGTAGCGGCAGCCAATATCGAAAAGATATGTTGTCGCGCTATAAAAACTATGTTGCCGAAGAAACAGACTTCCCCTTAGCAAGATTTACTTCCCGCAATTCTGCTGCCACCCAAGCAGTTGGCTATGGCAAGACTCTCATGCTATGGCATATGTTGCGACTCGAATTAGGTGATGAACTTTTTCTGGAAGGCTTAAGAAAACTTTATTCTGATTACAAATATCAACGAGCTTCTTATTCAGATATAGAAAGGCTCTATACAGAATTAAGCGGAATCGATTTATCAATATTTTTTCAGCAGTGGGTGAATCGAATCGGTGCGCCACAATTATCCCTTTCGGTGGAAGAGGCGACTGGTAATCGTGCTCGCATAATGTTTGCCCAGACTCAATTTGGCGACCCCTATTTATTAAAGGTGCCAGTTGCCCTCTATTATGAAGGAGAAGCCGAACCTCAGGTCTTCGATATTAATCTATCTCAGAAGCTGGACGCTTTCTTTGCCGAAGACTATGAGAGATTGCAAGGAGTCTTGGTAGATCCTTACTTCGATGTCTTCCGTCAATTAGATCGAGAAGAAACGCCACCTACTGTAGGCGAGCTATTTGGGGCGGCACAAATAGCATTCGTCTTGCCAAGCGCAGACCGACAGCATTGGGGTCTAATGGCAGAAACATTCGGTCAGGGTGCTGAGATTGAAATACTTTATGCCGACCAGATTGAATCAATTCCGCAAGATCGCTCCGTTTGGATATTAGGTAAAGACAATCCATTTATGGAGCAGATTGTTTCCTCCACTGAACTCTATAGTGTAAGCAATACCCCTGATGGTATTCAGATCGGTGCTAATGAACTGGAGTACGCGAATCGCAGCACCGTAGTAATTGGCCGACATCCTGCGAACCCGGAACTCGCAGTAGGCTGGATCCATGTGGAAGACATGGTGGCAATGCCGGGCATGATCGAAAAGCTTCCCCACTACGGCCGTTATTCCAATCTAAGTTTTACTGGCAGTGAACCAACTATCGATGTGCGTGGTGTATGGACTAGTCCCAATTCTCCGATGCAATGGAAGAAGCCTGACTTAGTCGCCGAACTGCAGTGGGATAATCTGCCTTCAGTGGAATCATTAACGACGCTCCCCCCTAAGTACTTGCCAGAACAATTACTAAGGCATGCTAACCAACTCACCAGCACCGAAATGGAAGGTCGCGGATTAGGTGGAAAGGGAATCGATAGAGCAGCTCTATATATTGCCGAACAATTTAGAATTGCTGGCTTGCAACCGATTAATGGCACTTATATTCAACGTTGGCACGATGCGGCATCGGGCTTCAGGAATTTAGAGTTGGCAAACGTGGTTGGCATAATTCCTGGTGTGAACCGAGATGTGAGTGCAAAACCGATTGTCATTGGCGCCCATTACGATCACCTCGGCATCAATAGTGACGGAGAATTACATGTCGGCGCTGACGATAATGCTTCAGGTGTTAGCGTTATGATCGAGGTGGCGGCGAAAGTTGCTAGGGCTTTTGCGCCACAACGGCCTATTATCTTTGCCGCCTTTAGTGGTGAAGAAAACGGTTTGCTCGGTTCTGAGTACTTTGTACAAAACCCACCAGGGCCATTCGAGACTGAAGATTTATTCGCAATGATTAACTTGGATGCAGTCGGCCGCTTGGAAGGTCGCACCTTACAAGTGTTTGGAACGGAGTCTGCTTACGAATGGCCGTTTATGGCTCAAGGCATCGGCTTCACCATCGGAGTTACCTCTGAGTTCCCAGTAGAAACTATCGCAAGTAGTGATCACGTAAGTTTCCTAAACGCAGGAATACCTGCTATTCACTTGTTCGCGGGAACCCATCTGGATTATCACCAACCAACTGATACTGTGGACAAACTCGATGCTGCAGGCATGTCGGAAATCTCCTTATGGCTCGAGGAAGCAGTTGTTTATCTTGGCGATAGAACTGATCCTCTAAGAGTTAACCTGGAAGGAAGTGAGCGAGTCGAAGTTGCTAGACAACAAGGTGAGCGTTCAGCAAGCTTAGGAACGGTTCCCGACTTTGCCTATTCAGGGGAAGGTGTTCGAATTTCTGGTGTCACTCCCAATAGCGCTGCAGAGGAAGTTGGACTGCAAGCAGGCGATGTCTTACTCAACTACAATGACGAATCAGTGACTGACATGCAGACCTATTCCAACCTGTTACGAGGGTCTGCTCCGGGAGATTCTGTGATCATCGACGTACTGCGAGAAGGAGCGCAATTTCAACTTGAAGTCACACTTAAAGCACGTTAAAAGTCACATTAACAAAACTCCATGCTTAGCGCACCGCACTAAACAAAATCGCCGCAACCATAAATAGAATGGAAACGTAAACTAATTTTCGGTTTACGCTATTTCTTGCCGTGGCCCAGTTATAAGCTTCTTCATCTTCAACAAAAAGTACGTGTGGGGATTTCTTATTCCACTTCACCGATAGCGCTCCAATTGATATTTGGTAGCACCTATTTAATCGCAATAAACTGGAATCATTGGGCCAGGAATATGGCGAAGTGATGGAGAATAATGACGAATCATGGCGGGCGAGCACATTCCCCCACTTTTAAACACCTGAGCTCGGTTTGGGTAAATGCAATTAATTGTTTCCTCTAGAGAAAGGCTAACCAGATTCCGCTATATTGCCATGCGAATTTTTCCGGTGTTCAAAGGTACCAATGAAATTATCGTCCCATAAATTTGTCATAGTTAAGTCGTTAGCTTGCCTGATGCTTCTGTCTTTTAATGTGCAAGCTCAATTACCTTTGCCGGAGATAACTCGAGTCGATGAAGTAGATGCAAAAATTGAGCTTGATGGTTTCTTGGATGAGGCAGTTTGGGATGACCTGCCAGTAAGCGATAACATGAAAATTATCGACCCGGACACGCTCGAAGATGCACCCTACAGGACGGATATTCGTTTCTTTTACACACAGCAAGGAATTTACTTTGGTATTGTGAATCACCAACCAGCCAATTCACTAATTGCTCGTATGGCAAATAGAGATACTTCCCCGCTCTTGCCCGTGAATGATGGAATAGGAGTGGTAATCGATGCCTCTGGAGATGGTCGCTACGGTTACGGTGTTCGTTTGGGTCTGGGTGATAGCATGACAGACATGTCTATGCTTCCAGAGAGGCAGTTGAATCTGCAATGGGACGGGGCTTGGGATGGCCGCACACAAATTATTGACGAAGGCTGGAGCGCAGAGTTTTTTGTGCCCTGGTCAATGATGCCTTTGCCACAAGCTGAGAGCATGCGAAGGATAGGGCTTGTATTCATACGCAATGTGATGGAGCGAGGAGAACTTTGGAGCACACCTGCATTACCCCGGACTAGGAATGTATTCCTTAGTGGCTTCCAGAAATATGAATTAAGTGATATCGAGCCGCGCAGGCAACTTACAATTTATCCTTTTGTTTCTACAGATTTTGATGGAGTTGGTCATCATACCGAGAACAAAATCGGTACGGATATATATTGGCGCCCTAGTACTAACACACTATTGTCTGGCACCTTGAACCCTGATTTTGGGACGGTAGAGTCAGACGATGTAGTCGTTAACCTAACGGCCTTTGAGACTTTCTTTCCAGAAAAGCGAACTTTTTTTTTGGAGGGGCAAGATGTTTTTAATACAGGCCCTCGTTCATTAGCGCAGAACATTAGGGGTCCCGGTGGTCCAATTACTCTATTGAACACTAGGAGGATTGGCGGTGCTTCACGCTACAGGGTTCCAGATGGAATGACAGTTAGGCCCACAGATTTGAGTCAACCAACAGATTTGCTAGGAGCGGTCAAATTTACCGGTCAAAGCGGCAATCTACGATATGGAACATTGCTTGCTGCGGAAGATAATAGCGAGATTCGTGGCACTTTATCGGATGGTACCCGAATAAATCTTCAGGCCGCGGGGAGAGATTTTACAATTGGACGACTCTTATATGAGGATACTAGCAGTGGCGGTAGGCGGTCTATAGGATGGATGGGTACAGATGTTTCGCATCCTGATATTAATTCGACAGTCAATGCTATTGATGCTCACTATTTTTCCGCTGATCAACGCTGGGTTCTGGATGGTCAGTTCATGCATAGCGACGTCAATGGCGAAACGGGCAATGGTTTTCTAGGGGATATAAGCTACATACCAACCCAGGGAGTGCAGCATATTCTCTCTACTACTTATATTGATGATGAATTTGATATGAATGATCTTGGTTTTATATCAAGAAATTCACAAATCAACCTAGATTACAATTTCATACTTACCGAATCTGATATACCTGGTATAACCTCGCGGACCACTACGCTGACTTCCGTTAACCAATACAATACTGATGGCAATTCAGTCTTAGCGGGTCAGTTTATTGGAAGAACGTGGAATTATTTAAATAACGATAGCTTTGATTTAACGCTACAGTACTTTCCTAAAAGGGTGGACGATCGGCTAGGTAGAAGCACGGGAGATTTTCGTATTCCGGAACGTTACGGCATGCGTGCTGGTTATACTTCAGATCCAGCAAAAACTATTGCCTGGTCAGTAAATCTCGAAGCTAGTCAGGAAGATTTGGGCCCAGGAATTATTACTAGTGGTGCTGGAATCATCTGGCGACCTAACGACCGGTTCTCCTTTGACCTGGGTTTGAATTATACCGATCAGGAAGCGTTGTTAGTGCATATGGGAGATGGAAACTATACAAGCTTCGAAGCACACCAATGGGCGCCCCGATTAGAATCAAACTATTTCATTTCAGCGAAACAACAGTTTCGTATCAGTATGCAATGGAATTCCTTAAAGGCATTCGAAGATCGTTTCTGGGAAGTTAATCCGGGGAAACTTCGCCACTTGCGTCCAGCGACGAACCCTGACAACGAGCCAGATGATTTTGTTATTAGTCGGTTAACCTTTCAGGCTCGCTATCGTTGGGAAATAGCACCTCTGTCTGATCTCTTCATCGTTTATACCCGCGGCTCCAACCTTCCCGACAACAGTTTTTTCACTTTTCAGGATTTGTTTGAACGGGCCTGGAATGATCGCATTGTGGATTCTCTAGCTATTAAGCTACGTTATAGATTTGGTAGCTAAGAGCTAGTTTATTTCAACCCCGCTCTGTAAACTGATTGTCATCAATACTTGTTAGTGTCCGTGCTTAAGTAAGATTATGGTGATCCCATGCACAAACTCTTCTTTTTCAGTCTTCTTGCTGCCCTAGTGATGTCTTCAACTCAATCCGTTGCAGACAAAATCGTAATCGCCCATCGTGGAGCCAGTGGCTATTTGCCGGAACATACTCTTGAAGCAAAAGCTATGGCCTACAGCATGGGCGCACATTACATCGAACAAGATGTGGTCATGACTAAGGATGATTATTTAATCGTTTTGCATGATATTACTCTCGATCGAACTACCGACGTAGATGAGCAGTACCCCAATCGAGCACGAGACGATGGTCGCTATTACGCAATTGATTTCACTCTGGAAGAAATTCGCGGACTTAAAGCCAGCGAAGGTTTCCGATTAGAGAACGGTGAAAAAGTACAAGGTTATTCGAATAGATTCCCCATGGGATCTTCCTTTTTCCGTGTACCAACTCTGGAGGAAGAAATTCAACTAATTCAAGGAATGAATAAATCTACAGGAAACGATATTGGAATCTATCCCGAGATAAAACAACCAGAGTTTCATCGTAACGAAGGTAAGGATATTAGTACTGCAGTGGTTAACCTGTTAAAGCAATACGGTTATGCGAGCAAGCAAGATAAAGTCTTTCTGCAAACATTTAGTTTCGCGGAATTGGAAGTTATCAAAAACGATATTTTGCCCGCGGCTGGAATAGATATTAATTTGATTCAGTTAATCGGCGGTCAGTCCTCCTATCCATGGATGTTTGAAGCAGACGGTATGAGTACTCTTGCGGAATTTGCCGATGGCATAGGTCCTGAAAAAGGACTGGTAATCAGTCGTTCATCGTCTCGCAGCAATTTAGAAATTAGTCCGTTAGTTGACAGAGCCCATGCGGCCGGATTACAGGTCCATCCATACACCTACCGTTTGGATCCTGGACAGGTTCCTAGCTACGCCGAAGATTTTGAAGATCTGCTTCGACTGCATTATTTCGAAGCAGACGTGGACGGATTGTTTACTGATTTTCCCGACAGGGCAATTAAGTTTTTGCAAGCGAATCAGTAGACGAGCTTCTTTTTTCTTCTATTAACTTAGCGGCTTTCAGCCAATCCTTTCCTATATAGAGCCGCGCTATCAATCCCCATTTTGGTTTAAACAGCTTTTTAATCGTGGATTGCCGAGTGTTCATGTATTTGCTGACTCTTTCGACTAGCTGCTCTTCGTCGAAACCAGCCCATTTTTCAGTGGCAGTCAGCAAATTAGGCATGCAAACAGGCGCAACTTCGCTGTAAAGCATGTCGGTTATTTCATCGATGGAAAAATTTGATTTCGCGCAGACATCACTTATGCGTTCTAAGCGCACAGAAACGTCAGTATCTAAAAATAGATCGGAAAGAGTACACCAGATGTCCCGTTTATTGTTGGAACTCACAAGAAAGTCTCTAATAGTCGATAAAACATCGCAGCGAGAATAGAACCTAAGATTGGCCCAACAACGGGAACCCAGGCATAGCCCCAATTACTGTCTCCTTTACCTTTAATGGGGAGCACAGCATGGGCGATTCGAGGTGCCAGATCACGGGCAGGATTGATGGCGTAGCCAGTTGGACCACCTAAGGACATCCCGATGCCAAATACCAGCAAGGCAACTGGAAGGGCAGATACAGCACCGAGACCAACTTCCGGTTCCGCGATATAGAGCACGCCAAGTACTAAAACGAATGTGCCAAGAATTTCGGAATAAACGTTGTTCAATGTATTGGGAATAGCAGGAGCTGTACAGAACACACCTAACTTCGCACCTTGATCTTCCGTGATATCGAAGTGATCACGGTATTGAAACCAGACGCAACATGCAGCAAGGAATGCACCAATAAACTGCCCTGCAATATACATAGGTACTAGGCCCCAATCGAAATTACCAGCTGATGCCAATCCGATGGTTACGGCTGGATTGATATGAGCGCCACTAATATCACCGGTAACGAAAACACCTACAAAAACTGCAATACCCCAGCCCCAGGTGATTACCAGATAGCCGCTATCGAATCCTGCGGTGTCTTTAAGAACTACATTACAGCAGACGCCAACACCAAGCGTTATCAATAGAAACGTCCCTAGTACTTCCCCGATAAACAATTCCATAATCTTGCCTTTTCTTCTTATTTCTTAAAAACCTAACCACGATCTCACAATCGAGTTCAATTTACAGTAACCATTTTACAATCGTGTTGAAATTATCCAAATATGTCTATATAGACCGACAAGGCGGTCCAAACGATCGTCCTAAAATGGATCTTCCACCGTAATTAGAACTATTGCGCCTGCTTAGTTGCTTGCTAGTCAATACCAGCCTGCTGGCGCACCCACCTGGCTGCCTCTTCATGAGTTCCGAACCAGACATCTCCTCTTGCTTTGATGTGCTCGATTAATCCTTCCAACGCGACCATACGGGATCGATGGCCTATGACATGTGGATGCATAGTTAGTAAGAACATTGTGCCTTCTTCCCAGGCAACCTCAAATTCATCTATCCATACTTGCATGACGTCGCGGGGATTCATGTAACGCGCACCTAAAGGGTTAAACAACGGTGCGTCATCCAAAATCCATTCCACCGGTAATTCAACCAAGCCAGTAGGCTCACCATCCTGAAGTAATTCATAAGGCCGATCATCTGCCATTAATGAACTCTCATATAGAAATCCTAACTCTCGTACTATGCTTAATGTATTTGGACTATGATTCCAGGAAGGCGCTCTGAATCCTACTGGTTTAACACCGGATATTTCTTCAATTGTTTCCATAGATAAACGCAGCAATCTCTCTTCTGTTTCACTATCGAGCGCGGTGTTGAGTTCATGAATCCAGCCATGCACAGCAATTTCATGAATTCCTGAAGCTAATATAAGTTCCGCTTGCTCCGGTACAATTTTTAAACTCCATGCAGGAAAGAAAAATGAAGCTGGAATATTTTCTTCGTCCATTAAGCGGACGATACGCGGTAATGCAACACGCGAACCATATTCGCCCTGAGATAAGGGGCCAATGTTGATTTCACCGTTGCGTAATCCTTGAGTGGTTTCGTTATCTACATCGTATGAAAGTAGAACTGCCACTCTTGCTCCTCCAGGCCAGGATTCGGGAGTTAGATCACGACCGGCACGAACCTGGTTTACTTGACTTAGCACATATTCCTCTGGCCAATTCCAAGGTTCATCAGGATTTATATTCTGAGCGTGACCTATCGGTAAAAACGAAATTGAAAGAACTACCAATAGGAAACGAAGAATGTTTGCAAAGAGATTTTTAACACTCATAAGCGCCACCGTAATCATTTGCTATGTTCTGGGCAGTATAATACTGTTGATTCATATAAAGCACAGTTCCATAACAACAAAAAAATGCTCATGGTAAGGCGAATCCTCTTTTCTTCACTAATTACTATTTTTATTGCTATCCCAGTTATTGCAGTGGGACAAGCTCAAGTGGAGTCTAGTTATCAAGTCCCACTGACTGAATACGGCCATCCTGATCTGCAAGGATTATGGACAGATCAAACCCGCACACCACTTCAGCGCCCGGTTGCTCTGGGTATGAAACGTACTTATACACCCGAAGAAGCAGCTCAGTTGGAGCAAGCTGCGTTGATAGGCGCAACAGCTGCACAACAGCCTTTAGACCCGAATCGACCAGCGCCCGCGGTGGGCGGTACTATTACTCAGGTAGCTGATGTGAATTTTGCGCGGTTTATTACAAGATATATTCCTGTAAAAGGCGAACACTTAACGTCTCTTATTGTTGAGCCGGAAGACGGCAGACTCCCCTTCAAAGATAATCCACCATTAGATATTTTTACAAAACGCGCCAATGCAGGATTCGAACAATTTGATGGACCTGAGATTCGTCCTGCTAATGAACGTTGTCTTGGCAATCCGGGGCAACTACCGCTAATCGATCCACTATCTATCGATGGTCCCTGGCGCAATATGCAGATAGTACAAAACGAAGACTATGTTTTGATTTTCGGTGAATATCATGTTGTTGCTCGAATAGTTCGGCTTAACAAACAACATCATGAACCGTCCTTTCCAAAATTTTATGGCGACTCTGTTGGCCAATGGGAAGGAAACACTTTAGTAGTTCACACAAAATCGTTTAAACCCGACCAATCCACTTCCCGTATACCGTCAAGTGGAGCTTTGGAAATTGTCGAACAATACACGCGGGTTTCAGAATCCGAAATATTTTTTGAGTATCGAATTACCGATCCGGAAATTTATACTCAAACTATTACTGCGCAAATGACATTAGTAAGCATGCCGGTAAACGAAAGACTGTATGAATCAGCGTGTCACGAAGGAAACTATTCTTTGTCGGGTATTCTCGCTGGCGCACGCCGGCAGGAAGCTGACGCACGGCTATCGCAATAACTATTCAATATGGGCCAACAATCCCTTCCACTTTCCCCATATACCGTTCTCGACTTAACCATAGCGCGAGCCGGTCCTACTGCTGTTCGACTGTTGGCTGATTGGGGAGCAACCATAATTCGAATCGAAGCACCAGTCGAAGGCGATATTGCTGGCAGTCGTCACGGCCCTGACTCACAAAACTTGCATCGTAACAAACGCAGCCTCTGTCTTAACTTAAAAACTGAAGAAGGCAAAGCAGTTTTTATGGACCTGGTTAAAAACGCCGATGTGGTAATGGAAAATTTTCGGGTGGATGTTAAATATCGGTTAGGTGTGGATTATGACTCAGTAAAGAAAGTTAATCCTTCTATTATTTATGGAAGCATATCTGGCTTTGGACAGGAAGGTCCCTATGCAAAGCGGCCTGCAGTGGATCAAGTTATTCAAGGCATGAGTGGACTCATGTCTATTACTGGGGAACCTGAGCAGGGCCCGATGCGAGCTGGCATTGCTGTAAGCGACACTTCCGCTGGCATGTTTCTCGGTCAAGGTATATTGCTTGCTCTATTGCATCGCGAACAAACCGGGCAAGGGCAGTGGGTACATACTTCTTTATTGGAAGCCATGTTGTGCAAACTCGATTTTCAGGCTGCTCGTTATACTATGAACGGAGAAGTAGCAAGACAGGAGGGTAACAACCATCCAACTCTGTCACCCATGGGATTGTTCCACACCAATGACGGCTTAGTTAACTTGGCTGCAAGTACGGACAAGATGTGGAATGCGTTTTGTGAAGTTACTAATGCGAAAGCATTGGCTAACAATGAGAACTACAAAACTGTAGAACGTAGACTAGATCACCGAGAAGCAGTATGGCAAGAGGTGAATAAGATTACCTTGCAGCTAACGACCAGTGAGTTAACAGAGAAAATGAATTCGGTAGGAATTCCTTGTGGGCCGATTAACACAATTGGTGAAGCGTTTAGTGATGAACAAGTTAATTTTCTCAATATGACAAAAACAGCAAGCCACACTGAGCTTGGAGATTTTGAATTACTCAGGTCGCCAATTAATATGTCGAACTTCGAACAGGGTGCTCAGTTTGAAAAGCCTGGTCCAGAACTTGGCCAGCATTCGACAGAAATATTGCGTGAACTAAATTACAGCGAAGAAAAAATTGCGGAACTAAAAGGTTACGGAACAATCAAGTAAAACACTAAACGAAGTTTAGGATGAACATGTATATCAATTCGCCAACAAAAAAAATGTTAGCAACTATCGAAAATGGAATCGGATGGATTACTTTTAATGCGCCGGATCGCCACAATGCGATGTCTCTAGATATGTGGCAGGGGCTTGCTGAAATACTGCGGCAGATGAGCGAAGTCGATTCACTGAGAGTGATCGTACTTAAAGGCGCGGGCGATAAAGCTTTCGTCTCTGGTGCTGATATTTCCGAGTTTGAAGAAAAGCGTTCAAGCCAGGAAGACCGTGAAATCTATGAGGCGGCGTTCGACGATGCTCATAAAACACTCTCAAGCTTCCCGAAGCCGGTGATCGCGATGATTCAGGGATTTTGTGTTGGAGGTGGTTTGGCAATTGCCCTCAATACCGATATTCGCGTTGCCACTGACAATTCTGTGTTTGCTATTCCTGCGGCGCGGTTGGGATTGGGTTATGGCTTCGAAGCAATAAAAACTCTGGAATCAATCATCGGACCGTCCCATGCCAAAGATATCTTGTTCACTGCACGATTTCTTAAAACTGAAGAAGCCTTACGAATAGGCCTGATAAACTTCGTTGTTAGCTGCGAAGAATTGGAAAGCACAGTAAATGATTATGTGCAAAAAATTGCCGCCAATGCGCCATTAACGATCAAGGCAGTTAAAGCAACAGTTGCAGAATTAGTCAGAGATCCAGGACAGAAGAGTCCCGAGTATATCGATAAACTGGTTAATGATTGTTTCCTCAGTGAAGATTATAAAGAAGGAAGAACTGCATTCTTAGAAAAGCGTAAAGCAAACTTTAAAGGATCATAGCTGACGTATGGTGAGATTATTCAAACTACTTCTTTGTGCGCTGACTTTAAGTGTTGGTAGTAACTCTGTCTCCAGTCAGGATCTATCAATAGAACAAGTAATTGTGGCCTTGCAAGAAGGTGGATATATAATCTTCATGCGCCATGCCATAGCTCCCGGAGAACTTCCTACAAAAGCAAAAGCCGATGAAGGAAACGACCGTTTGGAGCGGCAACTTAATGAGCAGGGCAAACGCGATGCTGCAAATTTTGGGAAGGCGATACGCCGTTTAAACATTCCATTGTCCTCTATTGAAAGCAGTCCTACTTTTCGTACTCGCGAAACAGCAAGGCTTGCTGGATTTACTAATGTAATTCTGCGTGAGTTTCTCTTGCAAGAAACAAGCGAAATGCCAGAAGCAATTGTGAGCAGATTAAGATCGGAACTTAATATTCGACCGGAATCGGGTAACAGACTATTTGTCAGTCATTCCGGCAATATTATGGCGATTTTTCCTGATCTCTTTCCATACATTGAACAGGGTGAGGCACTCATAGTTGATCCCTCAGGAGCTGATATTGCGCTCCTTGCAAGAATTCTTATCACAGAGTGGGAAAATTACTAAAAGGTTAAGCGCTTTCGAAATACTGTTTTAACTTAGCCATTCCTTCATTAATGTCTTCAACACTAATTCCAGAATAGGCAAAGCGCAGATACTGATTAGTTTCGTTTTCTAGCATTCGACCAAAGTGTTTTCTGGTGCAAAATGAAACGCCCGTTTCCGTTAGGGCTTCTGTCATTAAGTGATTTACATCAGTTAATCTTTTGCGTTCCATGATTTTGGTGACATTAGGGAACAAATAAAATGTGCTGTTTGGTGTATTAATAGAAATACCCTCAATGGCATTGAGGCCTTCCACTGCCGCATCTCTTCGTTTACGTAATTCATCTAGAATTGTATCGGGACCAGAAGTATCACCGCCAATAACATCGATCATGCTGCGTTGGATAAAGTTCGCTGTGCAGGATTCGATGTTGGTATTGAATTTACTAAAGGCATCCATTGCTTGTTTCGGCCCTATGGCTGCTCCAAGTCTCCAGCCAGTCATGGCAAAGCGTTTTGAGCAGGTGTACAGAATAATCGATCGTTCCTGCATGCCCGGAAGACTTACTATTGATTGCGGTGTTCCACTGTATTGAATTTCGAAGTAGGCCTCGTCACTGAGTACCCATAAATCATTCTTGATGCATAGCTCCGCCAGTTCTTCCATTTCTTCTGAAGAAGATTCGGCACTATTCGGATTTTGGAAGTTGTTATAAATAAGTGCGCGCGTTTTAGGTGTAATAGCGCCTCTCATTGCGTCCATATCGAGACTGAAACCAGTATCGGTTTCAATGTAACCGTAGGGTACTGCGATACCACCTTGATACTCTATCTGGGACTCATAAATTGGGAATCCCGGATTGGGATAGAGTACTTCATCGCCCGGATTCATTACCGTTGCGATAAATTTGTTGATTACTGGTTTTCCGCCGGGTTGTATTGCTACGTTTTCGGCGCTGTAACTTAAACCGCGTCTTGCTCCTGTATCTCGGGCGATAGTATCCCGTAGCTCAGGAATACCGGGACCTGGACAATAGCCTGTATAGCCATCGGCAATGGCTTTCTGCATCGCTTCGACGATATTGGTCGGGGTCGGTAGATTGATATCCCCTAGGTGAAAGGGATAAACCTTATTGCCTTTCGCTGCCCAGGCTGCGGCCGCACCAGAAACAGCGAATGCTGTTTCAGTGCCGAGATATTCGAGCTGCTTTGCTAACTCCAAAGGAATTCCTTTCGGTTTTAAAATCTGTAACGAAAGCCGACAAAGGCCGCTCTAGGTGGTGCCGCACCGAGGTATATTGGCACTTCCAAGTCCTCAATAATTGGAACTTCCACTTCTCCCGGTTCTTCACCTAACAAGCCGAATGTTTCAAACTCTTCGTCAAAAAGGTTGTGTACGTTCGCGAATACTTCGAGGTTGTCAGTAATCCGATACCGAGCTCTCAGATTTACTACAGTGTACCCGTCAATCTCATCCAGCTGATTGGATTCATCACCCCGAAGGTGCTGGTCGCTATAGCTGGCAATATCGATTCCGAGATTTAGTCCATCGATAGGCTGGTAGTTTGCTAAAACCTTAAACTGGTTTTCAGGAATACCAGGAATATTGTCACCACTACGAACCAGAATTTCGCCTTCATCATCAGCGAAGTCATGATTTGGGCTTAAGACATTAAAGCTATCTTCAAAGGTAGCCTGAACATGGGTATAGGCGACCATCCAATCGAAGTTCTGAATCTGACCACTTAAAGATCCTTCAAAACCACTTCGACGGGTTTTATCTACGTTAGCAAATAAACCAGTAGATCTACCGGTAGTTTGAAAAAGAATGTCGTCATGATTCGTAGTGTTAAAAAAGCCTGCAGCGTAACGCATGGCATTGATGTAACCACGACTGCCGATTTCAAAACTCTTCGCCACTACGTCATCCAATGGTGGATCTGCAAGAAAGGCATTGGGTAGTCGACATTCGAGATTTACATCATCTGGATCTTCACCGTCTTCGATTGCGAATTGCACCGCCAAATCAAACACTCCTTCGTTGCAGGCTAGTTCTATAGGTGTTGGTGCACGGGAAGATTCGGAGTAAGAACCGTAAAGATTCAGATTTTCATTGTACTGCCAGGTTAAACCAATGGCTGGATTAATACGTGTAAAGCGATGGCTACCGTTTAGTTCCGGCCTTTCTCCAGATCTGTCGCGCAAATCTACTTCGGTAATGTTGCCCCGAGCAGAAAGTGTTAACGCAATAGAGTCTGTGAGATCCAGAATGTTAGAAAAGTACAAACTGGTGGATTCAGTTTGAGTAGAAATCGAAGTAGCTTCTTCGTCTACAAATGTGCCAGTACCTAGTCCAGTAGTCAGTCGCGTCAGCGGATCGATGTTTGCCAGCTCCAACACTGAGTTAAACTTAGATTCGCCATTGAAGTATGCGCCACCCACAACAAGCTGCCCTTCATAACCAAAAAAATTGCCAAGATAGGTCCACTGAAAATCGGCACCGGTGCTTTCCTGATTGCGATTACTCAGATTATTAATTGCTTCATCAGAAAGAATACCTGTCCCTGATAATTCATCAGCGTCGAAACCTTCAATCTCGAATTCCTCATCTTCACCCATGTTCATGGCAGTAATGTTTAAGAAGTCTTCAAGGTCATTAACGTCGCCAAACTGAGATTCGCAAATATCGTCATCATCGAGACCTAACTCTTCCAGGTCATCTTCTTCAATTCCTTCTATAAGTGTATCCATTCCACCAAATTCACAAATTCCGAATTCGGTACCGTCTCCATTAAAAGAATCAGTATCGTTTTCGCGATGAAAAATATTGCCGCTAAAACTTATGCTTGAACTTACTTCATGGGAGAAATCGAAGCTGACCATATTCATGTCGTTCTCGGTAATATCTGGCCCGGTAAAGATCGCTTTTCTATCGAGATCGATCAGTCCGATTGGAGATGAACCATTACCGATAAGTTCCGATTCGCCATGCTGATAATTTAAATTGATCTGCGTGTAATCGGAGCGCCAGCCAATACTAGCGTAAATATTAAGAGCATCTGACTCGGAATTATCGCGCCAGCCGTCTTCATCAAAGTGTTCGATGTTGAGGTAGTACGCGAGTTGTCCATCATTGCCTCCAAACTCAATATTGGAAGTGCGGCGTCCAAAGGAACCAGTACTGACTTCTAGATTAGCCCCTTGAAAATCAAAGCCATCTTTCATGTCTATCGCTAGTGAACCGCCAAGACTATTCAATCCATAGAGTGGATTGGAACCACCACCGAGAGAAATTTCCTGAATAGCTGACTGAGGCATTAAATCCCAGTTTACTGCATCTCCAAGTGGCTCATTGATTCGTACTCCGTTTTGATAGACCGAAATGCCCTGGGCGAGACCCAACAAAGGTGATGCCGTAAATCCACGATACTGCAGATCCGGTTGCATCGGATTGTTCTGTGCATCATTCAATGAAATGCTGGTAAAGCTTTGTCGCAGGAAGTCTGCGATACTGAGTGCAGCGACATTCTCAAGGTCTTCTGCCGTGGCAGTTTGAACCGGGTAGGCGAGCTTATTCGTTTCTATGCTAGAACCGGCCGGGACTACTCCGATTACAATAATTTCTTCTACTTGCTGCGCGGCAGCACCTGCAGATACTGCTAAGCTTAACAGCAGCAAAGCATTGTTTTTCATTTTATTTGTGTCCAATTTTTGTTTTCAGCGGTCTTTCTCTTAGATAGCGGCGCAAAAGTATAACAAAGGCGGCCATTATTCATAAGACTGTAGCTTAGTGCGAGAGGAGGCTACAAAAAGTTACCAGTTGCTCTTTTAAGCTGAATGGAGCTTTGACGGCGAGCAAGCTGGCATGTAGATTAGCCTTCTTTTTGTTTACACCTGTTTATATAGACCCAGTCTGGAGCAATTATGACCACTGTCTTAGTCATTGGTGCGAATCGCGGTATCGGCCTGGAATTCACCAAGCAGTATCTAGCGAGAGGAGACAATGTTATTGGTACTTGTCGAGATGTTGTCAGTGCTAGTGCACTCACTCAATTGCAAGCTGAAAACGATAATTTGCAATTATTAACCCTCGATGTTTCCAGTGATGATTC
>JBJLER010000101.1:0-17860 GCA_045565735.1 Pseudohongiellaceae bacterium | reverse complement strand
GCGGCGGCGATATATTAAGAGATAGGTAGTTTAAATCCCACCTTTAATCACCGCTTAGCGATGCATTCTTGATATACTTCTTCCAGCAGTAAATTTTAGAAAAAGAATTACCAGACAGCGGATATTCGGAAGTAGTGCTAACCTTTCCTCAATTCGATCCAGTAGCTCTCGCCATAGGCCCCATAAGCATCCACTGGTATGGAGCGATGTATATCATCGCTTTCGGCGGCGCCTGGACACTGGCGAGTTACCGGAGCAAAAAGATTCCAGAGCAGTGGAATGCTGAACAAATTTCGGATTTAGTTTTTTACGGTGCGTTGGGTGCAGTGTTAGGTGGCCGCATTGGTTCCGTCTTCTTTTATAGCTTCGATCGCTTTCTGGATGATCCAGTCTGGTTGTTTCGGGTTTGGGAAGGTGGCATGTCTTTTCATGGTGGATTTCTCGGAGTTTTAATCGCCTTTTATTTCTATTCGAAAACCATTGGTAAAGGATTTTGGGAAACCATTGATTTTATTGCGCCCTTCGTTCCATTCGGATTAGGTGCTGGACGCCTTGGAAATTTTATCGGCGGTGAGTTATGGGGCAGACCAACAGATGTGGTCTGGGGAATGGTGTTCCCTCACGTTGACAACCTGGCTCGACACCCATCGCAACTTTATCAAGTTGCACTGGAAGGCATTGCACTATTTATTATTGTATGGTGGTTTTCATCTTCACCGAAACCACGCATGGCAGTGTCTGGGGTTTTCTCACTAAGTTATGGTTGCTTCCGTTTCTTTGTAGAATTTTTTAGAGAACCAGATCTACACATTGGCTTTGTTGCCTTCGACTGGATGACGATGGGACAATTGCTATGCATACCAATGATCATTGTTGGGCTTATATTGTTATATCTCGCCTACTCTAATGGACCAAAGCTCGCCCCAAGCTAATCTAGATCACGGATCCGAAACTTCATGAAGCAATATTTAGCCCTATGTCAGCGCATTATCTACGAGGGCACCTGGATCGAAAACCAGCGAACAGGAAAGAGGTGCCTTACTGTAGTGGATGCCGATCTCACTTACGATGTTGCCAACAATAAATTTCCATTAGTTACTACCCGCAAGAGTTTCTGGAAGTCGGCTATAGCGGAGTTTCTAGGTTATCTCCGCGGTTATGACAACGCTGCCGATTTCCGTGCGCTAGGTGCAAAAACCTGGGATGCCAATGCCAACGACAATGAAACCTGGCTTAATAATCCTGTCCGCAAAGGTAAAGACGACATGGGTCGTGTTTATGGGGTACAGGGAAGAAGCTGGCAAATACCCGATGGATCCAACTTGGATCAATTGCGAAAAATAGTTGATAACCTGGCTAAAGGTTTAGACGACCGAGGTGAGATCCTCACTTTTTACAATCCCGGAGAGTTTGATTTAGGTTGTTTGCGACCGTGCATGCACACTCATACGTTCTCGCTACTTGGAGATACGCTTTTCCTAACTAGTTACCAGCGTTCCTGTGATGTTCCATTGGGGCTGAACTTTAATCAGATCCAAGTGTTTTGGTTCCTGGCGGTGATGGCGCAAATCACTGGGCACAAACCAGGCAAGGCCTATCACAAAATCGTGAACGCCCACATTTATGAAGATCAGGTTGAATTAATGCGTGAGGTGCAATTGCAGCGCGAACCATTTGATCCACCAAAGCTTCATATTAATCCTGAAATAAAGTCACTCGAAGATTTGGAAACCTGGGTAACGATGGATGATTTTTCTGTTAAGGGATATCAGCATCACGATCCCATCGCGTATCCTTTTTCTGTTTAGACTGAATAGATAGAAGAAAATGAAACTCGCTTTGATATGTGCTATGGCAGAAAATCGAACTATTGGTCGCAACAATAGTTTGCCCTGGCATCTGTCCGAGGATTTGAAGTACTTCAAGCGCACAACTATGGGAAACAGCATCATCATGGGGCGCAAGACCTGGGAATCTATTGGTAGAGCATTACCCGGCAGAACTAACATTGTGATTACGCGTAATACAAACTACGAGGCCGAAGGGGCAAAAATTGTTGGTTCGCTTGAGGCGGCACTAAAACTCGTAGAAAGTATTTCAGTAATCGATGGGTCCGAAGAAGCGTTTGTTATCGGTGGTGCAGCCTTATATAAAGAAGCATTACCATATGCACAAAGATTTCATTTAACTCGGGTTCACGCTGATGTAAAAGGTGATACATTTCTTGCTGAGTTTAATGAAGATGAATGGAATGAGGTTTCGCGAGAAGAATTCCAAAAGAATGAAGCCAATCCTTACGATTATAGCATCTGCGTTTTAGAAAAATTTAACTAAAGGCAGTGTTTGGCAATCAGTTTTATTAACACATCGATACTGGGATTGATCATATCCATCGACATGTATTCATTCGGTTGATGCGCCTGATCGATATTTCCCGGTCCCATCACAATAGTGTCCATTCCTAGTTCTTGTAGAAACGGTCCTTCGGTACCGAACTGAACAGATATTCCACTGTGGCCAGTAAGATCTTCCGCTGCTTTAAGCATTGCGCTATTTTCTTCAGCGAAAAATGCAGGAATACCTGAGAATATTTCGTCCATTTCGAAACTGATATCAAGCGGCTCAGTAACGCGCTTTACTCTTTCCTGAATATCGGCACGCACAGTATCAATATTCATTCCTGGTGTTAACCGCACATCGAATTCGAGATTGCAGTTACCACAAATTCTATTGGGATTATCGCCACCATGTATGGCCCCCAAGTTAAGTGTTGGATAAGGAATGGCAAATAAATCGGAAGTGTATTTATCTTTGATCCACCGACGATAAGTAAGTAGTTCGGCAATAACTTCGTGCATGGCGTCCAGCGCATTCTTACCCAGCGTCGGATCGGAAGAATGCCCGCTTTGGCCTATAAGGCGGATGCTATCCATCATAATGCCCTTATGTGCTTTCACTGGTTGCATTCCGGTTGGTTCACCAATCAGTGCAGACCTCGCTTTGGGTCTGCCCAATTCTGCTAATGTTTTTGCACCTAGCATAGAAGATTCTTCATCAGCGGTTGCGAGAATAATGAGAGGCTCTTTTAACTCATGATTAATAACTTCTTTGATGGCTTCCATTACGATTGGAAAAAAGCCCTTCATGTCAGTGATGCCAAGACCAAAAATCTTGCCGTCTTTTTCAGTAAGCTGAAATGGATCGACCGACCAGAGCCCCTCATCAAACGGAACAGTGTCAGTATGTCCCGCCAAAACCAATCCACCCGGACCCACGCCAAGAGTGGCAATGAGATTGAATTTTTTATTTTCAGAATCACAAGGAATGACTTCACAACTAAATCCCATATCTTCGAAGGTATTAGCCAGGTAATCGATTACTGACTTGTTACTCATATCCAGATTTTTGTTTGCCGAACTTACACTGGGAAAACTAACCACTTTATCGATCTGCTGTAGCAGGGCTGGCAAAACTAAAGACATAGGAGAGTCGAATTTTTAGATCTTAATTAAGAGGGAGTTGATAGCTTGGCAATCATGTCAGTTTTCGCCGCCATGATAAAGTCATTGATATGAAGACCATTAATTTTATGCGTCCACCAGAAGACTGTAACTTTGCCCCATTCCGTCAGAATTGAAGGGTGGTGGTTTTCCCGCTCCGCAAGGTTGGCAATTTTGTAGGTAAATTTGAAAGCGTCTTCGAATTCGATGAAATGAAACTCTCTAATGAGTTTTTCAACGCCATCATGAAATTCTTTTTTCCAGGCTGGAACACTCAGTAGTAATTCGTTTGATTGTTCTTCTGTTACCAAAGGTGCGCCAAGCTGACATGCTTCACAATGTTTTTCGTATAAAGCCGTCATTATAGAAATCCCTCGAGAACGCTATTTAGAAAACGGTAGCCATTTGAAGTTGCAGATATGTTTATCTCATCGTCAACTTCTACTATTTGCATTAGGCCTTTTTCTATTTGTGATTCTACTCTCTTAGTGATTTCCTCGAAAGCTAGGCCAGTTCTACTTTCAAATTGCGATTGATTAAATCCCTCCTTCAAGCGCAGTGTATTCATTAAGAATTCCATCGATCTTTCTTGTATAGGAATTTCTTTTATCTCTGCATCCCGTCCATTCAGTGTAGATAAATAGTGATTGGGTTGTTTAACTTTTCGTGTTCTTATAATTCTATTTTCTGCTGGCAGTGTAAGCTTGCCATGGGCTCCGGCACCTATACCCAGGTAATCACCGAAACTCCAATAGTTTAGATTATGAATCGATTCACGATTACTCATTGCATAGGCAGAAACTTCATACTGATGAAAATCTTTACCTTCTAAAAGTCCATGACCACTTGTCTGGATCTCTTCCAGAGCCTTTTCTATCGGTAATGTTGGAGGGCGATGATAAAATACCGTATTTGGCTCAATCGTAAGCTGGTACCAACTGATATGTGTAGGTTCACTGCTGATCCCAATCTGCAGATCCTTTACAGCCTGCTCTGATGATTGACCCGGTAATCCGTGCATTAAGTCAAGGTTAAAATTTTCAAATCCAACTTGTTTGGCAATTGCTATCGCAGAAAGAGCTTCATCACTGTTATGAATTCTTCCTAAGCGGTCGAGACATTGATCATCAAAACTCTGTATTCCGAGTGACAGACGATTAATTCCCGCATCATAATAAGCTGCAAATCGGTCGGTCTCTGCTGTTCCCGGATTCGCTTCCAAGGTTATTTCTATGTCTTGGGAAAAGGGAATCTGTTCTTCGATTCGACTGAGTAAATATCGATAGGAATCCCCGCTGAATAAACTTGGCGTGCCACCGCCAATAAAAATTGATACCAATTGATTGTCGTCATCAAGTCGCGCTCTTTCTCGAACAAAGTCGTCCACTAAGAGATCGACATATTCTTTTTCAGGCAAGCCAGTTTTTGATTCGTGAGAATTGAAATCACAATAAGGGCATTTTCGAACGCACCAGGGAACGTGAATGTAGAGACTTAAGGGAGGTCTTTCCAACATTGCAAGAGTTGGCGCAGTGCCTGGCCGCGATGGCTTAGAGAATTTTTAGTTTCCGGATCGAGCTCGGCAGATGTGCAATCGTGGGTCGGAACATAAAATAAAGGATCATAACCGAATCCGTTATCTCCGCTTTCTTCGAAAAGAATTCTTCCTTCCCAGGTGCCCTGGCAAATTAGTGGCATTGTGTCGTTTGCATGGTGCAAAAATACAATGACACATTGAAAACGCGCCGTGCGTTCTAGATCAGGTACGTGCTCCAGTTCCGCCACTAATTTCGCATTATTTTCAGCATCCGCCTTTAGTCCGATGACGCCTGCGTAACGAGCGGAATAAATTCCAGGCGCTCCATTTAACGCATCTACTTCAATTCCGGAATCATCGGCAATACTGGGAAGCTCAGTTTCTGTGCACGCATGACGTGCTTTGATCAAGGCGTTTTCGACAAAACTGAGGCCGGTTTCTGCCACATCGCTAATGTTGAATTCAGACTGAGGAATCAACTCGACGTCTTTCTCAGTGAGAAAGGCTTGCAGCTCTATAAGCTTTCCTTGATTACCACTGGCGAGTACGACTTCCCTCATAACTTAGTCTTTGGTGATGTGATAGATAGCAATTTCACCGAGGAAGTTAGGCCAGGATTTCATGGCCCAGCTACCCTGGTGCTGAGAATCAACCACGGTACGAGTTAGCACTTTAATATTCTTATCTCTACACAGGGCATCAAAATCTTTTACGGTACAGAAATGAATATTTGGTGTGTCATACCATTGGTGTGGCATAAATTTTGAGACGGGCATGCGACCCTTGGTAGCAAGATATAAACGACTCTTCCAGTTTCCAAAGTTTGGAAAAGTGATAATTCCTTTCTCACCGATTCGCAACATTTCATCGATTAGCTGATCGGGATTACTCAAAGCTTGCAGGGTTTGCGCCAACAAAACAGTATCGAAACTATTGGATTGGAAATTTGATAACCCCTGATCGAGATTTTGCTCGATAACGTTTACGCCATTCTCGATACAATGCTGGATATTTTCCTCATCGATTTCCAGTCCAATCCCTCGCGCTTGCTTTGTAGTTTCCAAATAATGCAGTAGGTCGCCGTCACCACACCCAAGGTCTAACACGCGACTGTTTGGTTCGATCCATTGTTGAATAATTTCTAGATCAGGGCGCATTGCCGGTCACCTCTTCATACACCCGATTGAGATAGCCTTTAAATGCGTTAATGTATCGAGGAATTGGTAACAGAAACGCATCGTGACCCTGATCAGCATCTACTTCTAGATAAGTAACTTCTCTTCCTGCATTCAATAAATCATTAACCAGTTCCTGGGAGCGCTCAGGAGGAAAGCGCCAATCGGTACTAAATGACACGAGTAAAAATTTGCAATCACCATTAGTGAAGGCTTTGCTCAGATCACCGTCGTAATCTACCGAAGGATCAAAGTAATCCAAAGCCTTGGTCATTAATAAATAAGTATTGGCATCGAAGTTCGCGGAAAACCTTTCACCCTGATAATGCAGATAACTTTCAACCTGAAAGTCTACATTAAAACCGAAACTTAATTTTCCGCTTCTTAGATCACGACCAAAGTTACTAGCTTCACTTTCAAAGTCTGTAACGGTTTTGCCAAACTTTGCGCGCATGGCGCTATCGGATAAGTAAGTTATATGACCCACCATTCTGGCCAGCGTGAGACCTTGTTTCGGGTAGGTACCATGTTCCAGATAACAACCGTCATAAAAATTCGGATCGGTGGTGATGGATTGTCGAGCGACTTCATTAAAGGCGATATTTTGTGCGGATAGTTTCGGTGCAGCAGCGATGCAAACCGCATTAGCTAATCGATCAGGGTAGCTGATAGCCCAGCGCAGTACCTGCATGCCACCGAGACTGCCGCCTACAACAGCAGCCCATTTTGTAATGTCAAGGCGGTCCATAAGCATGGCCTGACTTTTAACCCAATCTCTAACAGTTACTACAGGGAAGTCAGGGCCCCAGTATTTGTTTGTTTCGGGATTGATTGAAGCGGGGCCAGTAGTTCCGCCACAGCCACCAAGGTTATTCATGCTAACAACAAAGAATAGGTTTGTGTCTATTGCTTTGCCCGGACCTATGCAGGTTTCCCACCACCCTGCCTTTTTTTCATCATCGGCGTAGTAACCCGCGGCATGATGATCTCCGCTTAGGGCATGACAAACCAATATGGCATTAGTTTTGTTTGAATTAAGCTCGCCGTATGTCTCATAGACGATATCGCAGGCAGGCAAAACCTTTCCACTTCGTAATGTCAGTGGCTCATCGATGTGGATTTGTTGAGGCTCAACAATCCCAACTGAATCTTCAGATAAATCAGCTGCCATGTCGGGTATGTTTCTAGTTCCCAGAATTTAAGAATAAGGCGCTACTGTCTATGCGATAGAGCATATCAAAGGCCAATAACGACTAATGCAACTTGTTCATTTACACCGAATGACTGATAAATAATATTCCTGATCAGCCCAATGCCAATGAATATAAAAATGGGAGAAAAATCTAATCCACCCATTGGCGGAATAACCTTTCTCACTGGCGACATCACCGGCTCAGTCAACTGCCAAATTAATCTTAGAAAAGGATGTGGGTTCATATTGCCGGAAAACATCATGACAAAAGACATGATGATGGAAGCAATGATGGCGTAATAGTAAATTATGATGATGAAATGTATGACACCAACAAATGCCCAAGTAATCACAAACCCTATGGATGGAATACTGCCACCATAGAGAATTATTAATCCTAAAATTGCTACAGCTTGTACCACCAACGCTAGGATCAAACTAGAAAAGTCGATTCCCCGATAGCTGGGAATAAAAGTGCGAAATAGACGCACAGCGGGATCAGTTATTTTTACCACCGACTGGGAAAAAGGATTGTAAAAATCCGCCCGTGCCACTTGCAGCAGAAATCGCAGAATAACAGCCAGTAGATAAATTCCTAATAAGGCGTTAAATATAAGCGCTCCTGAATTACCTAATACTCCCATCGTGTTAACTCACTAATTATTTGTTTCCTTAGCTAACTCTATCGATCGATCTCTTGCTGCTGTTAATGCTTTTCTTACTAATTCTCTTAATTGATCGGCTTCGAAGCTTTTTATTGCTACTTCTGTAGTGCCGTTTGGCGAGGTCACCTTCCTTCTTAACTCAGCGATTGAATCAGTACTTTTCATAGCCAAGTCTGCAGCGCCCAGGGCTGTCTGATAGATTAATTGTCGTGCAACGTCATCGGATAATCCTAATTCGGCTGCAGTTTCTTGCATGGCTTCCATAAACAGAAAGTAATAAGCAGGACCACTGCCTGAAACTGCAGTTACAGTATCTATGTCGCTCTCATTCTCGACCCAAACACTAATACCAACTCCATCCATTAATGTTTTTGCTAAATCTTTTTGTTCGCCGCTTACAAACTCATTAGCGAACAATCCGGTTGCCCCTTTACCTACAAGTGCAGGCGTGTTGGGCATGCAGCGAACAATTGCTGTGTTATCGCCTAGCCATTTTTCTAATAAAGCGACGGTAGTACCGGCGGCAACAGAAACTACTAAGCTTGAATCAGCCCGCAAGCTTATATTGCTACACACTTCTTCCATTACTTGCGGTTTGACAGCGAGTACAACAACATTCGCTTCTCTTCCAATACTTTGGTTATCAGCTAGCCGAATGCCGCATTCAGAACTGAGTACTTCAAGCTTTTCACTGTCGACATCAGCGACAATAATAGATGAAGGCTGAGAACCTTTCGCAAGTAAACCACGAATGAGACTATTCGCCATATTGCCTGCGCCAATAAAGCCTATTGTGGTGTTGTTCAATTCGTCTCCAGTCTGTCTGTAATGAAATCGACGATTGTCAAGCAGGGGCTATTCTATCTCATTCAAGCGGGATTCGCGCAATTAGACTCTTGGCCCAAAAATCAATGTGCCCAGTCTTACCATAGAGGATTGTTCAGCAATGGCAGCTTCATAGTCATTGCTCATTCCCATAGAGAGGGTATCCATAGTAGGAAATATCTCTTGTAATCGCGCAAACTCAGCAGCTAGTTCATTCAAATATTGCCTCTGCTTTTCGAAATCCTTTTCAAATGCTGGAATAGCCATGAGTCCTCTTAGCTCTAGTTGGGGCAGATCCGCTACCAGCGCACACAATGATTCCGCTTCAGCCAAACTCGTACCAGATTTAGATTGTTCCGCTGATAGATTTACCTGCACGCAGATATTCAATGGTGGTTTTTCTTCGGAACGTTGCTCACTCAATCGTGTTGCTATTTTGTCCCTGTCTACACTTTGCACCCAGTCGAAATGTTCTGCAATGCCGCGAGTTTTATTTGACTGAATCGGGCCAATGAAATGCCAAGTCAGAGTAAGATCTGCCAATTCAGTGATTTTTTCCTCTGCTTCCTGCAAGAAATTCTCCCCGAATTCCTTTAATCCCGCGGCGACCGCTTCCCTGATTTTTACCACGGAATGGCGCTTGCTTACGGCCAATAGCCGCACACTCCCAGCGGGACGATTATACTTAGCCTCTAGCTCGCGTATCCTTTTGGCTGCAGCGGATATATTTTCTGTTATGTAGGTCACGTTTTTGGGTCTTCGCGGTTCCCTAGTATGGGGCAATCACAAAAGGGTAGGTACTATAGGTGACGTAGTAACTCCTTTCCAGTGAAAGTAGGGCAGCCGAAATCAGGAAATTTTCATGATGTGTCGATTTCGGTCTAAGAATAATACTCATATAGTTACTTGTTAGTCAGATGGATATTACAAAGCTATTGGGATTTAGCATTAAACGAGGTGCGTCCGATGCTCTAAAAATTCTAAATTTTTATTTGATTTGCGTAAACAAAGTGCTGTGATGCAAAATTCTTAATCTCGAGAATTGTATTCATTGAACCAGTTTTCAAGAATAATCTTTGCAGCGATATCGTCGATTGCAATTTTCTTTTTGCTACTGCTTTCATCTTCCACGACTTGTTCAATTGCAGCTTTAGATGAAAGCCGTTCGTCCATGCCATAACAGTTTATGTTGAAGCGGCCTTTTATACGATTGGCAAATTTGATGGCGCGAGTTAGTAATTCGCTTTCACTGGCATCAAGATTGTAGGGAAGGCCTACTACGCAACAATCCGGTTTCCATTCTTGCAAAAGTTTTTCCACTTCATCCCAGTCAGGGGAGCCATCTTTTGCTTTCAATACAGCAATAGCCTTTGCCGTGGCAGAAATACTCTGGCCGAACGCAACACCGATTCGTTGGGTACCATAATCAAAAGAGAGCGCTGAGACTGGTAATGTGCAGTCACTAGGTAAGGTTTCAATAGTCATCGACGGTTCAAGAATGTTTAGGAATGACCTGCTTCCGGTGAGATTTGCTGCATATTAACGCCCAGGATCGCAGCGGCTTCATGGACTTTGGAGTCGTAGTCCTTGGAAAAGACTAATTCCGAGCTAGCCGGCGCTGTTAACCAGGCATTCTCACTAATCTCTCGTTCTAATTGACCCGCATCCCATCCTGCACAACCCAGAGCGACCAGGTAATTGTTTGGTCCACTGCCTGCCGCTATGTCCTGCAGTATAGTCTTAGACGTACAAATAGTAATTTCAGAAGTGATTTCTATTGAAGATTCCCATCTGTTATCTGAATCATGAATTATAAACCCCTTGTCTTGCTCCACCGGCCCACCGGCGAGCACGTGCTCCATATGGAATTTCCCTTCATCTATATTGCAGACGATATCTAGTTCATCGAAGATATCTAATACACAGGCCTGAAGCGGCTTATTAATAACTATTCCGAGGGCTCCTTCTTCACTATGTTTCCAGAGATAGGTAACGCTGTTAGCGAAATAAGAATCTATAAGTTGCGGCATGGCAATAAGGAATTGATTTTCCAGACTGTTATCCAGTGAACTGTCAGACATTGAAGAAGCCTGTAAAGGTTACTAGAAGCTAGTTAATGCGTTGCCTTCATGGAAGCGCCAGGTCCGTATGATTTCGAGTATATCAGCTTCGGCGCGTATTGCCTCTGGGAAAGGATCGAATGGTGAGGCGAGATGGACTATTTCTACGGCGGCGTCATCCAGTACGCTATGTTCAGAAGATTGCAGGATTCTAATTTCATCAACCTGCCCATCTGGAAGTAGGGCGACCAACATTCTCAGGCTGCCATAGATTTGTTGACGCCGAGCTTCAGTCGGATAGTTGATATTTCCAACTGCTTCTATACGGCGACGCCAGTTATTTAAATAAAGTGCGTCCTGACGCTTTCTGGTAGAAGCAGAAGAAATGGTATAGCGACGAGGGCGCTTTGCATAAGCCTGACGTCTTAAATCTAATTGAGCTTGCAGACTCGCAATGGCAAGACTCAAATCATCTGATGAAGTTTCATTGCTGAGAGGTTGTTCTTCTTCTGTTTCCAATTTTTCCAGTAACTGTCTTTCTTGATTGTCATTTGCAACGGAAGCTACTAAAGCAAGATCTTGTTCAATAATTTCGTTAACAATTTCTGACGAAGAAGGAAACGGAACAATTTCCTGAATAACATCATCGTTAAAATCAGAATCGAATGGTGTGCTTGGCGTGGTCCTTTCTTCTATGTTTCCGCTTCCAATCTGATTTTCCTGTGCAAGAAAATCCGCCTCTTCTGGTTCAAATTCGCTGCGATATTGTGCAACTGTGATTTCAAGCGCAGGCTTACTATTTAATTCTTCTAAATAAGTGAAACCAACACCGAGAATAATAATGGTGTGGATGCAGACAGAGAAAAAGACGGTAAAACCGAATCGTTCTTTCGACAGCTCGTCATCGGTTATGGTCATAGTCTTTTCTAGTGTTGCTCTAAGATTAGTGTAGAAGCAAGTATAACTACGCAGCTTTGAGTTTTTCTTGGATACAATCCATTAAGTCGTTCGCTATATCTAAATTCTGGGCTCTGTCTATTTCTCTTACACAGGTAGGGCTAGTGACATTTATCTCAGTTAGATAGTCGCCGATTACATCCAGTCCAACAAATAGCAATCCTCTTTCTTTTAATGCAGGGCTCACTTCGTCACAAATCCAGCGATCTCTGTCTGTAAGTTCCTGCGCAATTCCACTTCCTCCAGCGGCGAGATTACCTCTGCTTTCACCGATTGCAGGTACACGCGCTAAGCAATACTCAACTGGATTTCCGTTAATTAACAATATGCGCTTGTCACCATCTTTAATCTCGGGAATATACTTCTGCGCCATAATTTGCCGACTTCCGCCATTAGTTAATATCTCGATAATGACACTTAAATTGGAGTCGTCTTTCTTTGCCCGGAATATTGAAGTACCACCCATTCCATCCAATGGTTTATATATTACGTCTTCGTGTTCTTCGTGAAATGCCTTTAATTTGTTTTCAGAAGAAGCTGCCAGCACAGGAGGGCAGCACTGAGGAAATTGTGTGGCAAAGAGTTTCTCATTACAGTCTCTCAAGCTTTGCGGATCGTTTACAATAAGCGTGCCTTCTCTTTGTGCTTGTTCCAGTAAGTAAGTTGAATAAATGTAGTCTAGATTAAAGGGAGGATCTTTGCGCATGAGAATGACATCAAGTTCGGCAAGCGCTTGATCAGAGTGACTACCCAATTTAAACCAGTTCTGTTCATCATCCATGACTGATAGTATTTGCATCTTGGCCCTGGGTGAACCCTGATCCATATAGAGATCTGACTGCAACATATAGTGAATCTCCCATTCCCGTTTTTGCGCGGCGAGCAGCATCGCTAATGTTGTATCTTTCTTCACGATAATAGACTCAATCGGATCCATTACCACGCCGACTTTTACGTTCATTCCTCTATCCTGCTATCTCCGGTTAACTATCAGTACTGTCTGGTTCATACTGGAGGCGAGATCATATCTCACTTTAGCTGGATAAGCGATTCTATCAATCGTAAGTTTCCGATCTTAAACAAGTTTTTCCGAATATCCACAATCGGTTTATAATATTGACTTTTAATTAGGGTGTTGCGAAAAAGTGAAAACGATAGGTTATACCTGGGGTATCGGTGGCGTTCTTTTAATTTTGCTTTTTGCGATTTATCGGTTAACTCCCATGGCTCTGGCGCTTGAAAGTTTCCCAATGAGTAAATTTCATTGGGCCTGTTTAATCTTTAGTGTTGTCTATATGGCTTATGCTGAAGGTTACAAAGGATTTCATCTCGGCTTCGCACCAAGAGTTGTGCTGCGCGCTATTTATCTACAAGAAAATCCAAAACCAATCCACGTCTTACTGGCACCAATTTTTTGTATGGGATTCATCTATGCAACAAGGAAACGACAATTGCTATCTATTGGACTAACTCTAATGATTGTTTGTTTCATTATTGTTGTGCGATTAATGCCGCAGCCCTGGCGTGGACTTTTAGACGCAGGTGTCGTGGTCGGTTTGAGCTTAGGAGTTTTATCGATTTTTTACTTCATCTATTTGGCGCGTATTAAACCAGACGCAATTTCTATTACTGCAGAAGTTCCGGGTGACAATTGGCACTTACAATCGCCCCAGGCTAAATTAAATTGAACAAAGCAATGAGCAACGAAAAAAATGAAAGAAGCTGCGCAATAGTGGTGACCTATCGGCCAGATATTACTGCGCTGCTAAAGTTGCTCGGACAACTCAACAAAGAAACTGACTTCTTAGTCATTGACAATGGTTCACCTGATATAGGCAGGCTTGCAGAATCGATCATTGTTTATGACCGGTGTCAGGATTTAATTCGTTTAGACGAAAATGAAGGACTAGCTAAGGCCTTAAATATCGGTATTAGCTGGACGATTGAAAACAACTGTGAGTATGTATTTCTGTTCGATCAAGATAGTAGTCTTTGTGATTTATTTGTCAGTCGTATGATTGGCGCATACCACGATGCAAACAAACAAAGTAAACATGGCATTGCTGCGGTTGGTCCCAGAATAATTAATACTCAAACTATGCGGCAAACACCATTTAAGTTATTCAATCGATTTATGCTGCGCTCTGATCGATTTTTCGCTGATACGAAATCTCATTTTAATGCCGACTTCCTGATTACTTCGGGAACTATGCTAATTCTTAAACACATCGAGGAGATTGGCGGCATGAAAGAGAGTTATTTTATTGACAATGTTGATCTGGAGTGGTGTTTTCGAGCCAAATCGAAAGGGTTTGATCTATTGGGTACCGATGATGCGGTGCTCTACCATACGATTGGAGAGCGAAGTATAAGTCCATTGGTGAGAGCGGGGATAATGGCCCAGCATAATCCGGCACGAACTTATTACTCTTCAAGAAACAGAACTCACTTATATACTGTTCCCTATTCGCCTTTGGGCTGGAAAATCAGAGATATGATTCGTTTCTCAATAAAGGCCAGCTGGTTACTAATCTCTTCCCAGGATAGAAAGCAATACTGGGACAATATCCGTTCCGGAATTAGGGATGCAAAATCCCTAAGCTAGTAAATGAGCGCTAATCCTAAAATCGCTATACTGCTTTCCACCTTCAATGGTGCGAAATTTCTGCAGGAACAATTAGATTCTCTATTAAGTCAAACTTATTCGAATATCATTATTGTTATTCGCGACGATGGCTCTTCCGACCCAACTCCTGATATCACTTCTTATTTCGCTGAAAGTCATGGTGATAAAGTACATATCGTTGAAAATAACAAGCCAAACTTGGGAGCCAGTGCTTCTTTTTCATTTCTTATCGAATACGTTTTAGAGAACAAATCGGAGCTGGGCTTGGATGAAGCCTATATGATGTTCTGTGATCAAGATGATATCTGGTATGAAGATAAAATCGAGCGGCAGGTAAACTCGATGCTCGAAGTTGAGAATGGGAAAAGCCGAGACGATGCGACACCACCAATACTAATTCACACAGACCTGCAAGTGGTCTCAGAAGAGAACGAAAGCATAGCCGGTTCTCTGATTCATTATCAAGGCCTGGAAATTGAACGAAACCGGTTTACAAATATGGTGATTAGTAATCTGGTTACTGGTTGTACTGCATTAATCAATGAGTCTCTAGCACGCAAAGCAATTCCCGTTTCCCGCCATGCCATCATGCATGACTGGTGGCTAGCCTTAGTGGCTGCAGCATTCGGCAGAGTGGTATTTTTGGATAAGCCATTGGTGCATTATCGCCAACATGGTAGCA
The DNA here is from genome assembly GCA_045565735.1 of Pseudohongiellaceae bacterium. Lineage (GTDB taxonomy): Bacteria > Pseudomonadota > Gammaproteobacteria > Pseudomonadales > Pseudohongiellaceae > UBA9145. The sequence continues at coordinate 2,641 of JBJLER010000101.1, read as the reverse complement.
ACACCATCGGCGCCAATGAGTTCGTGAAACCTCAGCCTGCCTCTCGTTTTTTCTGGAGCAAAGTTTTTGCTAGAAAGCCCAATGAACATCTGTTTGCAGTCGCTAGACAAGCAGCAGATTTTCGTCAGCGTTTTGGTTCGCAATTGAGTTTTCGAGAAAACTTGGGATTGCGTATTTCAGCCTGTATGTCTGTCAGGATAGGTATTATTCAGCGGATCTTTTACCGCATAGCGCGGCGGTTCTAATCGAATAGCGATTTCAATTCTTGATGGAATTGCTCGGCAGAACAATCTTTACTAACTGCTTCCAGCGCAGCGTATTGCACGGATCGCCACAATGATTCGTCTTGATAGAGACGAACACATTGTTCGGCAAAACACTCAGGGGTTTCTCCTACCAGTAATTCTTTTTCATGTTGCCAATCAAGTTGTTCCGCTAGCAGGGGAGTGGTAACGCTAGGTATACCCATGGCTGTTGCTTCATGCACCTTATGGGGTATTCCCGCAGCGAATCGAGTTGGGGCAATAAAAACCCTGCAGTTGTTATAAATTTCTTCAAGATTTTCCAATCGGCCTAGAAAACTGACATTGGTTTTTTCGATACTAGCAAGGGACTGCGCACCTTTTTCACCGACGATATAGAGATTGATATCCAAAATTTCTTTTTCTATCAGTGGTAAAACGTTCACGATAAACCAGAGAATCGAATCCACGTTTGGCGATCCCTCATCTCTCAATGCGCCTACAAACAAGATACCTTCTCTGGCAGAAAATTCTTTATCTCCAGGTGAGGATTGCAAGGTATGCCCGAGCACGCGAACATTTTCGATTCCATGTTCGCGATAGGTTTCAGATTCTTTCCTTGATACCGCGATAACTACATCTGCTGCTGACGCTTTTTCTATTTCATTCGTAAAAAGATCTGTTTGTTCTTGTTCTGAGATCAGTTGCTGATTTAATTTCTTCTGCATAATTTCTCGGGAAGCAGTTAATGCTTCGGCGTCGTAAATTATCTTAGCGTTACCTACCAAGGTTTCTTCTGCTTCCATGAGTTCTTTAAAGATCGACATATTGTGAACACGGCTAACAATAATGTACTGGAAAAACCCTTTTCTCGATTCAAGAAAAGACTGTAAGCCTAAATGTCCTTTCTGCAGAATCACTTCGATTCCCTTATCTAGCGATCTATAAGTTTCAGACCAATCATCCACCGGAAACTGTAATGGATAGAAAGTTATGTTTAGGTTGAGATTGTTAAGGGCATTGAGTAAATAGGCAGCTCGGGGATAGCCTGATCCCAAACTAGGGTGTGGGACACGATCGTCGATTACTAAAACATTCGGATAACGATTGGCGATCCTTGCAGAAGTAATCGCCTTTGGATTGCTGACAAATTGGTTGACAAGCCAGTCAGCATGTTTATCACATAAAATTGCTTGACGTTCTTTCTGCAAAGCAGACGCGCCACTGATCCCGCCAGAGCTGGCGAATTCGTAATGGGTAATCTCCGCTAATGGATTGTAGACAATGCGTAATCCCTTCTTTTGCATACGAATACAGAAATCCGACTCTTCGTAGTAGGCCGGAGCGTAATCCAAATCAAATCCACTCAGATCTTCAAAGTCTCTGCGTCGAAATAATAGAAAGGCACCGGAACAGTAGTCCACATCCCGCTCAAACATGTAAGCACCGAAACTAGGATCATCTCCACGTCCGTAACCCAGACAAGATCCATCTTGCCAGATGATGCAGCCAGCTTCCTGTAAGCTGCCATCAGTCAGAACTATCTTGCCACCCACCGCACCTATGCCGGCATCGTTGGAAATCGAGGTAAGCGAGGAAGAAAGAGCATGTTGGTGAACAACTGCATCATTATTCAATAACAGAATATAATCTGAATGCGCTTCTTCTACCCCCTGATTTACTGCTTTAACGAAACCAATGTTTTCGTCATTGCGGATTATGGTAGCGTTATCTATTTTAGCCAGCAGTTTATCACTCTTATCACTCGAGGCATTGTCGACAATGATTAATTCAATTGGTATATCGCTATGCTCAAGCAATGACTGCAAACAAAGTAAGCTAAGGTGGGCCTGGTTATAGAAAACTAAAACAATCGAAATCGATGGCGTACTTTCATTAACAAAACCTAGCCGCTCATCGCTGTTAAGAAATTCATCGAGTGTCTGCATTGCTTTTTTATCGTACGCAGATTTCCCTGATTCTGTAACCGGGATCTCAGTATTGGGTGGTGATTCAGCCATTTCGCCAGGGTCTTCGCTGTCTTCACTAATCTCAGATTGCTTGTTTTCTATGCTAGCTGATCCGCTAAAAATGCGGCCTAATCTTCGTATCGGACCCATTACTCGCCAGGTAGCAGAGCCAAATACCCTATTAAGTTCGGTTTCCAATTGTTGCACATGAACATTTAAGTGCTTCTCAATATCTGATTTGTGTTTTAAGGTATTTTCAATTTCATTAAGCTTTAATTGGCTCTGGTAAAGTTTCTCGTTCTTGTCTTGAATTACCGCTTCAAGCTCTAATTGGCTCTGGTAAAGTTTCTCATTCCTGTCTTGAATTACTGCTTCAAGCTCTAATTGGCTCTGGTAAAGTTTCTCATTCTTGTCTTGAATTACTGCTTC
>JBJLER010000100.1:0-18151 GCA_045565735.1 Pseudohongiellaceae bacterium | reverse complement strand
AAGCCTCAAAAGACCCGCTGAAACACATACTTTTCATTAGATTTGTAATATACAGTAGCTTGGCTCATGGCCTCATAATGTTTTATCAGGCTTTAATTGACACAACTGAGAGAGGTCACTTTTTAGGAGATATTCCAGCTCTCATAATTGCGGCCGTAGTATTAGAAATATTATTAAGAAAAGAGCTACTAAATCTTAATTGTGTAGCTAGCAAAACGAAATATTAGAAGAAATAGCAGACAATAAAAAACTCCTAACCTCTACAGCCTTCCTTTTAATGGCACTAGCCAGTGTTTCTTATAGTCAATATGAAAAGGATATTTATTCAGGACGGATAATTATGAAATCCCTTAAGAACAAAGCTCTCAGTTTTCTTCTGCTGATTTGCCTAGCGAGTTTTTCATGCCCAGAAGATACTACAAATATTGGCTATCTGGGATAGCTTTGGAGATACCAAGAGTTGTGTAGTTAGTCATAGTTAAGTTTTATCTAAGCGATGGTAAAAAGGAATTAAGGCTGGGTTAATCTAATCAGTGGCATATTCAAGACACCTAGCGAGACCTTTGCTTAAAATCTGGAGAATCAAATGATTACTGATAAAACTATAAAATTCCTTTTGGCGGTTATAGCAGCAAACCTGACTTTTCTCTCTATTAAAGACTTACAGTTATTCCCCATTGCTCACGCTCAATATGTTTCTTCTGATGTTCAGAAAGTCACTCTTTGTGAACCAAGTGGGTACAATTGCTCCAAGCGTTAGAGGATGCTTTTTTGTCTACCCCATTGTCTACTTTGACCCCTGTTCTGGAGAGACTTCAGGGATTTCAGAGACTTACTGGAGTGGTTGGTGCGGACGGAGAGACTTGAACTCTCACACCTTGCGATACTAGAACCTAAATCTAGCGCGTCTACCAATTCCGCCACGTCCGCACAGATAATCTGATAGCCCAATCACCATCGTGGAGGGCGCGTATTATACCTAACAAGATTAGTTTGCCAAGCATCCACAACAAGTGTGATAAAACAAGATGCTCGGTATACTAGCAGGCTAGCTAACAGCAATAATCCAAAGGAATTTGTCATGTCACATCTAGAAGTCAGTACCGCGAATGGAATCGCCACACTAACCATGAATCGACCCGAAGCTCGCAATGCGTTAAGTATGGAAATGCGCAGTGAGCTCAATGATGTACTTCATGATATAGAAAGGGATAATTTGATTCGCTGCGTCATTTTAAAAGGAGCTGGTGATCATTTTATGGCCGGTGGTGACATTAAAGGGATGGGAGAATCTATAAAGGGTTCTTCTGAAGAAATTCGCAAAGAATTTATTCTACGCATTCATGATTTACACACAATCATGTTCGCGATGCGCAGAATGCCAAAACCTATAATCGCAAGCTGCAGAGGAGCTGCAGCAGGAGCAGGAGTATCTCTTGCACTCGCCTGCGATTTGATAATTGCTTCGGAAGATGCTTTCTTCACCCTGGCATATTGCAAGATAGGCACAAGCCCCGACGGTTCTTCTTCTTTTCATTTGCCGCGAGCAGTAGGCATCAAGAAAGCTATGGAAATTGCGTTGCTTGGAGATCGGTTTGATGCGCAGACCGCAAAAGATATTGGCATGATAAATTTTGTTGTTCCAACCGACGAACTTGAAGTGGAAACAGAAAAGCTTGCATCCAGATTAGCCAATGGACCGACTCATGTGTATGGCAACACCAAAGCTTTATTTTATCGATCCCTGGAAAGTGAGTTTGAATCACAGTTACAAGCAGAAGCAGAATACTTTTCCGATTCTGCTTCGCGAGGTGATTTTAAAGAAGGGGTAACCGCCTTTATAGAAAAGCGCAGTCCGGTGTTTACTGGTGACTAGATTCCACTACTGGGGACACCTGACGCTCTTTGCACAGCTTCGATATTTTCTTGTAGTCTAAAAAGACTTTCGTTGATCTGGAGTCTGTGTGCGTTCACAGATTCCATCGACTGTTCGATGTATTCCAGTCTTCCAACCAGACCAAGCACTGTGCTATCGCCACTGCTTAACGCTGTTTTGATTCCTTCCAAATCCCCGCGCATAGCGCTTAGTTCATCCATGTTGGCGTTTAATGTGGTTACCGATTGCACTAGTTGATTGTACTCATTGTTAACGCTATTTAGTCTCGTTTCATTAGTCATTAGTGTTTCATTGGCTGTCGCAATGGCCTGGCTATTAGTTGCTGTCGCTTCGTCCTGACCTTCGTTAGCCATCTTTAGGCGAGCAATTTCGCCCTGAATGTCATCGAACTGAGCGTTGTTGTTTCGCCAGTTGGCCCATAACAAATCATATTGCTCGATGGTTCGATTGATGTTTTCCATCAAATTGTCATCTGATTCCTCTGCCGATTGACCAGCCAATGCAAGAGCCATCTCCAAATCGCTTATGCGCAGATTCGCCTGACGAAACTCGCTCTGATAGATGCCATAAAAATAGTAAGCACCATAACTCCCGGCTCCAACTACTAGAGTCAGGATTGTGAGCATGATTCGCACCGGCCAAGTGCTCACTTTAACTTTCTGGGTGTAATAGTTGGGGCGGACGATCTCCTGGCTCTGTGCCTTCTTATTAGACAGATGGGTATCCACATCGTCCCGCTCAGGGACCATGGGTGGAATATCATGTAATTCGTCATGGTCATTCATAGGTCTATTATCCTAAAAATAACTATTTCGCGCCATCCCCGGCCGCAGATAGCGCAATTACTGGGCGAGTGGTACCATCGATCACTTCAGCTTGATCGTTAGACAACCGATACGGTACTGACGGTTATAAAAATTGACCAAATCGGGGCTTAAATAATGGAAATGGAATTTAATAGTCTGCTTAACCACCTCTTCCGCTGGATTCACTTTTTTGCCGGTGTCACGTGGATAGGCCTTCTTTACTATTTCAACTTTGTACAAACTGAGTACTTCAAGGAAACAGATGCTGCCGCCAAATCTTCGGCGATTTCTAAGTTAGTACCCAGAGCTTTGTGGTGGTTCCGTTACGGAGCACTTTTTACTTTCCTATCCGGCTTAATTCTCGCAGCCTATTTGGGCGGCACAATTAACTATTACATTACTATCGGCATGGTGATGGGAACTCTGATGTTCCTCAACGTTTGGCTCATAATCTGGCCAAACCAGAAAATTGTGATCGCCTCTAATGAGCAAATTCTGGGTGGTGGTGAAGCAATGCCTGAGGCCGCTGGCGCATTAGCAAAGGCTGGTCTAGCCTCTCGGACTAATACTCTTTTCTCATTGCCAATGTTGTTCTTCATGGGAGCCTCGGCTCACCTGACAGGTCTTGGCCGCGTGCCAATGTCTTCTGATGGCGGTACCAGCGAGCCAGCAATTGGCCTGACCCTATTAATAGTTGCAGCGCTAGAGTTCAACGCCATTAAAGGAAAGACCGGACCAATGACCAGCGTTACTGGCGTTATTCACTGCGGCATTGGTTTAATGATTGCATTACTGTTAATAATCGAATTCTTGTAAAAACTAATTCGCTTCATCCAACAAAAAACGCGATTGCGGAATACCGTAATCGCGTTTTTTGTTCACCTATAAAATTGGCTGATAGGCTGCGATTAAATTTGCGCTAGCGAGGAGGTTAGAGAAGCTGGAGCGGAATGTAGATGGACCTACTTAGCGCGCCATGAGTCTCTAACCGTCGAAGCTAGCGTGAACTTATGCCAGCGACCGGTCGATTTTTACATCATGCCGCCCATTCCGCCCATTCCACCCATGTCAGGCATAGCTGGAGCAGCAGCAGCTTCTTCCGGTAACTCAGATACCATCGCTTCAGTAGTAATCATCAATCCAGCTACTGAACCGGCTGCTTGAAGCGCTGTTCGAGTAACTTTGGCTGGATCAAGAATACCCATTTCGATCATATCGCCGTATTCACCAGTCGCAGCATTAAAGCCATAGTTACCTTCGCCTTCTTTAACTTTATCAAGAATTACTGAAGCCTCTTCACCAGAATTGGCAACAATCTGACGTAGCGGCTGAGTAACAGAACGCAGCAGCAAGGCAATACCAACGTTCTGGTCTTCGTTGTCTCCTGTAAGCCCTTCAACTTTGGCCAATGCCCTTACGAAAGCAACTCCACCTCCAGGTACAACACCTTCTTGTGCTGCAGCACGGGTTGAATGCAATGCATCTTCAACTCGAGCTTTCTTTTCTTTCATTTCCATTTCGGTGCCGGCACCTACTTTAATTACCGCAACACCGCCTGCTAACTTAGCAACACGCTCTTGCAGTTTTTCTCGATCATAATCAGAAGAAGTGTCTTCGATTTGAGCTCGGATTTGAGATACGCGACCTTCGATGTTCTTCGGATCACCTGCGCCATCGATAATTGTAGTGTTTTCTTTGCTGATTTGAACACGCTTGGCAGATCCAAGATCTTCTACGGCAGCGCCTTCAAGATTCAACCCAACTTCCTCAGAAATCACCGTACCACCGGTAAGAATAGCTATGTCCTCTAGCATTGCTTTACGACGATCTCCGAAACCTGGCGCTTTAACTGCAGCCACTTTCACGATACCGCGCATATTATTTACTACTAGTGTCGCAAGGGCTTCACCTTCAACATCTTCAGCAATAACCAAAAGAGGACGACCGGCTTTTGCCACGCTCTCCAATAAAGGAAGCATGTCACGAATGTTCGAGATCTTCTTATCGAATAGAAGAATGAGTGGATTTTCCAAGTCAGCACTCATGCTATCTTGATTATTGATGAAGTAAGCAGACAGATAACCACGGTCAAACTGCATACCTTCTACTGTATCTAGCTCCATTTCCAAACCAGAACCATCTTCAACAGTAATAACACCGTCTTTACCAACCTTATCCATGGCTTCAGCGATCTTGTCGCCTACATCCTGGTCAGAGTTTGCAGAGATAGTCCCAACCTGCGCTAGCGCTTTAGTGTCTTCACAAGGGACGGAAACTTTTTCGATTTCATCTACCACTGCAATAACTGCTTTATCAACACCCCGCTTGAGATCCATTGGATTCATACCGGCGGCAACTGATTTAAGACCTTCATTAAGAATTGATTGAGCAAGTACAGTAGCAGTAGTAGTACCATCACCTGCTACGTCAGAAGTTTGAGAAGCCACTTCCTTAACCATCTGGGCTCCCATGTTTTCAAACTTATCTTCTAATTCAATTTCTTTTGCCACAGAAACACCATCCTTAGTCACTGTTGGTGCACCGAAAGATTTATCTAGTACAACGTTGCGACCTTTAGGTCCTAGTGTCACTTTAACTGCGTCAGCAAGAACGTTTACACCCGATAATAATTTTTGGCGCGCTGTATCGCCGAATTTTACGTCTTTAGCCATTTTCTAATATCCTATTTGTCTAAATGATTATTGGAGTTGTTTTACGAGCCTTCGCTTAGGACTCGATTACGCCAAAAATTTCACTTTCATTTAAAATCAGTAATTCTTCTTCGCCGATTTTGACGGTATTGCTGGAATACTTTCCAAAAACAACAGTATCCCCAACTTTTACATCAACTGGCTGAGTATCACCATTTTCCAAGCGCTTACCTGGGCCAACAGCAAGTACTTCTCCCTGCGCTGGTTTCTCGGTGGCCGAACCTGGCAGCACGATTCCTCCTGATGTCGTTGTTTCTTCTTCCATGCGTCGCACTACGACACGATCTTGTAAAGGCCGGATATTCATTTTTTTAGATCTCCTAAATCAAAAATTTTGATTATCAGAATTGAGAAAAGTATACACCTCAGCCCTCGAGCCGATGTGACTATCCTCATTGCCAATCTGAAGCCACAGCCCTCGAAACACGAAGGATTGCGGCAGGTTAATTGTTGACTTCCTAAATGGGGATAATCATGGAAATTTCAATGGCTTAATGGCAATTAAGGGCGTTTTTTTTCTTTTTTTATGATATTTGGCTATATGCCTCTGTTTTTATTGGGATTTATATTGTTGTCAGAGCTCGTCCTCAGGGCCTTTTTTGCTGCCTTGAGGACCGATCTGAGAAAGCCCGTCCTCGGAATACTCTCCTTCATAGATATTGCCATGCTTTGAGTCGCGGGAATTGCTCTGACGGGACCAAAATTGGAAACCTCCGCCACCTGCTCCAGAACCCATGAATTTGACCATTTCAGAGCGAATAATACACTCAGCTATAGGCCTGCGCAGCGGCCCAGTTAAAAAAATGAAACCCAATGTGTCCGTTATAAAGCCAGGCGTCAGCAGTAGTGCACCCGCGCCAGCCAGCATCATTCCCTCTACGATTTCCTGCGCTGGTAATTCACCAGATTGTAATCGATGCTGTGCCCTTAAAAGGGTTGAAATTCCTTGGCGCTTTAAAATCTGGATTCCGATAACTGCGGTTAAAACCACCAGTCCAACCGTCGATAATCCGCCAATTACATTTGCAACCTCAAATAGCAGCATCATTTCCACAAGGGGTATGACGATGAAAACTAAAAGCAAAAAGCGCACAGCAAGGTCCTGTTATTACAGAAGGCCAAACTCTATCATGAACGAATTGAAACATCCGGTGTAATCGAGTTCGAAAATTGAACAACAAAGAAAAAATCTGGCAGATCGTCTATCAAATACCCAAAGGAAAAGTTGCCTGCTATGGACAAATCGCTAAATTAGCTGGTTTACCTGGTTATGCTAGATACGTTGGTTACACCTTGAAAACTTTGCCTGCCGAAACCAAGCTGCCCTGGTTTCGGGTAGTTAATTCACAAGGTTCGATTTCGTTTAAGAAAGGAACGAAACAATACCTTTTACAAAAATCATTGCTCGAAAAAGAAGGAATTGTTTGTATTAAAGGGAAATTTTCACTAGATAAGTATGGTTGGGAAAATTAGATTTTAATTTCTATTTTTCCATGCCGGCATCACCTAAGGAAACATCAACAAGCCCGTTTCGGATCATATACCAGAACAAAATCACTCCGGGAAAAGCTAGCAGAGTAGTTAGTAAATAAAAATTCACATAGCCCATTGATTCAATAAGCCCACCTGCAGTCGTTCCTGTAAGAAGTCGTCCAGCAATACTTGCCAATGCGGAAAGCAGAGCATATTGCGTCGCAGTAAATCTGAGATTGCAAAGCGCCGAAAGGTAAGCAACAACCGTTACGCCACCGATACCGCTAGCAAAATTCTCAAATCCAATAGCCGCCGCCATGCCTAAGTTGGTATGCCCTACTAATGCTAGGGCGGCGAAACTGAAATTGGAAACTGCCATAAGAATTAGACTAATTAACACTGACTGCTTCATTCCGATTCGTGCGTACATTATTCCACCGACAAATATCCCTATGAGAAAGGCTATGAATCCAAAGCCAACGTCGTAGAAAGCTATCTCTTCATTGGTAAAACCCAAATCATCGAATAATAAGCGCAGAGTAAGATTAGCTAATGTGTCTCCAATTTTGTGAATTAATACGAAGAACAATACCAACCATGCGCCTTGCCGCTTTATGAATTCGACCAGAGGATTAAAGTATTCAAAAAAGGCATGCTTAAGCCCCTTTATCTCAACTGGCTCAACGTGTCGCTCAGGTTCTCCCATAACAATTCCTACAAAGATCGCCGGCAGCGCAAAAATGACGCATGCAATATAGGCAGCCGTCCATCCAAAATCACTCGCTACAATCAATGCTAATGCTCCAGTAGAAGCCGCACCTATACGCCAACCGTATTGATACATTCCTGATCCAGTCCCAAGTTGATATGGTTTGAGCAATTCAATGCGATATGCGTCAAGAACTATATCTAAAGTGGCTCCTAGTGTTCCTAACACGACTGCCGCAATTGCCACAGTGATTAATGCGCTAGCAGGATCAGCTAGTCCCAGAAATACAACTGCAAGAATCACTAGTACACTAACAGACCAGAGCCAGGACCGTCTTTGGCCTACTTTTCCGATTACCGGGAGCTTTATGTTGTCGACCAGAGGTGCCCAAAGAAATTTGAAGTTATAAACGAGGAAGGCTAGAGCGAAAGCTGTAACTGCGCTTTTAGATATACCATCTTGGGCCAGTCGAGTTGTTAGTGTTGCTCCAAGTAATGCATAAGGAAATCCCGAAGTCATCCCAATAAAGAACGCTGCCAATGGCGCAGCTTCAACATAGGGTCGGACACTTTCTGGCAAATAGTTTCGCCAGTCTCCTTCTATTCCATTTTCAGCTGTGGACATTCATTTTCCTGGCAGCGGATTCTCTAATAGAAAATTTTCAGATAGCTAATCGCGAAAGTTGCTGTATTGCAGAGGTATGCCTAGATTTGAATCCTTTAACAAGGCAATCACACTTTGCAGGTCATCACGCTTCTTTCCGGTCACACGCAATTTGTCTCCTTGAATTGCAGTCTGCACCTTCATTTTGGTTTCCTTAACCATCTTTACAATTTTGCGTGCTATTTCTGATTCAATTCCTTGTTGAATTTTCACATTTATAGTCGCTCTCTGACCAGAGACTTCTACTTCACCTTCAATTAGGGCTTTTATATCCACTCCTCGTTTAACAAGTTTTCCTCGTAAAATTTCCAACATCTGTCTAACTTGAAAATCCACTTCTGCGAAAACCACTACTGCAGATTGGTCAGTAACTTCGAACTTGGCATCAACGCCTTTAAAATCGAACCTCGTTCCCACTTCTCGATTTGACTGATCAATAGCATTATTTACTTCGTGCATGTCTACTTCAGAAACTATGTCAAAAGAAGGCATTTTTATCGGTACTCCTAAAGGTTTTGCTTACGAGTGAAAGTCTAACTCGATCAGTCTATCACCTGGGTCAATAGTGATGAAGCTACCAATTTCTGCACAATTCCGGCTTATCTGTACTCTTATCGGCATTTTTTCGTAAGCTGGAATCGATTACTCGAAGATGTAAGGAAATAGAGACCATATTGATGATTAGAGTGCGAAATGAAAGAAAAGAGTGGTAAGAAAAGCATTCGGCCCCTACTTTAGTACCGGACATAAATCTGATAGCGATGGTTTAGGTCTATCTGCGGTCTATCGTATAATCAAATCTTGATTCAATAGCGAGATCGAAGTCAGAAGCGCTATGAATGTAGGAACTCAGTTTAATATTAACCTACAAACTTAATTCTTTTAAAAAATTAGATTATAAGTACCTCTCTTGATTGGCATTCGACACTATTTATTAATTGGAATATTACTTGGCCTCGCCTGTATTTCGATTCTATTTTCCTTGTTGAGTGGTAGTGTCGAATTAACACTCAGCACTGTATTTTCAGAGCTCTTCAATCCAGGCGACGAACTGGAAAATCAAATTCTAAGAGAAATAAGAATTCCACGAACACTAGCAGCTTTTATAACTGGCGGCTTACTTGCGATTTCTGGTGTAGTAATGCAAGTACTATTAAGAAACCCACTGGCCGACCCTTATATACTGGGAATCTCTGGTGGCGCAGCAGTGGGCGCTCTTTCCGCAATCTTACTGGGCGCAGGTGGAATTCTTATAACTAACGCGGCATTTGCAGGCGCTATTTTTTCAATAATCCTAGTTTTCGGCATTGCTAATAAGTTTGGTCGATGGTCTGTAACCAGATTGTTGCTAACCGGTGTAGTGGTTTCAGCAGGCTGGGGAGCGGTGATCAATATTCTATTAACCACCAGCTCAACCAATAACGTCCAATCTATGTTGTTTTGGCTAATGGGAGATTTAAGTCAGAGCCAGGTTCATATTGGTCACTACACTCTCCTTGCAGTTGGATTAATCGGCGGTTTAATCCTAGCGCGTTCTTTAAATGTACTGGCTCGAGGAGAACTGGTTGCCCAAGGACTCGGGGTTAATATAAACCAGTTGCGTATCCTCCTCTATTTTGCGGCTTCTTTATTTACGGCAACAGCCGTGACCATGGCGGGATCGGTAGGATTTGTAGGTTTAGTGATTCCTCATTTACTTAGGATACTAGGCGCAAGAGACCACCGCGTGCTTCTACCTTGTTCGATTTTGCTTGGTGGCAGCTTTTTGGTTATTGCGGACAGTCTGGCCAGATCCTTGATTGCTCCTCAGCAATTGCCAGTAGGAGTGGTAACAGCAGTAATTGGTGTACCTACTTTTATCATTATTTTACGCAGCACGATTACCAAGTAGTTATGAGCCGAATAGACGTACAATCACTTAATTTGTCTACTGGGGATAAAGTTCTATGCCGGGATTTAACTTTCTCACTTAATTTTAAAGAATCCTGGGGATTATTGGGCAAAAACGGTGCTGGTAAAACATCTCTGATTCATAGCATCGCCGGCCTAAGAGAATTTAATTCTGGAACGATTAAACTCAACGATGCAAATATCAAAGAATTAAGAAGGTCAGAGCTAGCAAGAGAGATTGGAATCTTGTTTCAAAATGGATTGGAAACGCTTCCCTCAACGGTATTAGAAACAGTAATGCTTGGGCGGCACCCGCATGTGCAGTCTTTATTCAAAGACGATTCGGACGATATTGCAATTGCCCAAAAGGCGCTAGCAGATTTTTCCCTCCAGGAAATTCAAAATAGGCAAATTAACTCTCTTTCTGGAGGCGAAAAGCAAAGGGTTGCAATTGCAATGCTTACCACCCAGTCACCTAACATGTATTTACTGGATGAACCTAGTAATCATCTAGATATCGCTTACCAGATGGACATTCTAAATATTCTTCTTAGGCGGCTCACAGAACAAAATGCTGGAATGCTTATGGCAACTCATGACATCAATCTTGCAGCAAGGTTTTGCAAAAAATTCATTTTACTGTTTGAAAACGGAGAGACTCTTTGCGGTAGCAGTGAAGATGTTCTTAACCAAGAGAATTTATCCAGAGCCTATGGGTGTGAAATTCATAAAATGGAAGCTAATGGCCGCAGGCTTTTCTTTCCTGCGTAAGAAATATAATCAAGGGATTAAAAGAAATCGGTAACAATTAGTGCTTGCCTAAAGTGCCAAATGACGGATGTCTGCGAGCAATCCGGCCAAATAAGTGGCAAACAAACCGCCGTCCACTCCATTTACAGCCTTGTGATCGTAAGAAAGAGTTAGAGGCAACATTTTTCTAGGTTGAAATTCATTATCGACATATACAGGCTTAATTTCTGTCTTGGCAACTCCTAGTATGGCCACTTCCGGCGCATTAACAATTGGAATAAAGCCAGTTCCGCCGATTGCACCTAAACTAGAAATTGTGAAACTAGCACCCTGCATTTCTTCAATACTGAGTTTGCGTTGTTTAGCCTTGTCAGATAGTTCCAAAACTTCTTCTGCGAGCTGCCAGATAGATTTTTGATCCGCGTTTCTAACAACTGGAACAACCAATCCCGCGCCCGTTGCAACTGCGACTCCAATATGAAAATACTTCTTACGTATTACATATTCACCAGAAGAATGTAATGAGGTATTAAATTGAGGATATTCTTTTAAAGCTTTGGCACAGGCTTTTAGTAGAAATGGTAAGAAAGTTAGCTTCACACCCCTTCTCTCACCTTCTGATTTCAACTCAGTACGAAATATTTCCAGGTCGGTAATGTCTGCATCTATAAACTGAGCAACATGAGGAACTGCTGTCCAACTTCGATGCATATTCGTCGCTGTTAGCTTTTCCAGCTTAGTTCGAGGTACCTGCTCTATCTCTCCGAACTGACTGAAATCTATATCCGGTATGTTACTAACAGTTGCAGCACCTTCAGCTGGAGCATTAATGTGATTTTTAACAAATGCATGAATATCTTCTTTAATGATGCGATTTTTTGCGCCAGTTCCAGGTACCTGGGTAAGATCCAGCCCCAGTTCACGAGCCAATTTACGAACCGCCGGACCCGCATAAACCTTATCTCCTGCAGTTGGAGTTAATGTTGGAGCTTCCGGTGCGGAGGGTGCAGGCGCTACTTTACTCGAAGCCTCTTCCGGTTGCGCTGGCGCGCTAGTTGGTGTCGCGGGTTTTTCAACTTTTCCCCCTGACGCTGCTCCAATACCTTTAATAACAGCAATAGCAGATCCAGTTTTTACTTTATCCCCAACGGAAATTAACAACTCCATTAGTTCACCGGCCTGAGGTGATGGAACTTCCATAGCGGCTTTATCAGATTCGAGAGTAATCAAGGAATCATCAACGCCAACAGTATCGCCAACTTTTATATGAATTTCGATTACATCAACTTCGTCATCAGTACCAAGATCAGGTACTTCGATGGTGTTTAGGATAGACTCGTTTGATGCAGGTGTTTCTTCTTGCTCTTCTGCAGGCACTTCTGGCTCAGGTATGGTTTCTTCTTCGACTTCTGCATCAACACTTTTTTCAATCTCTGCGGCTACTATTTCTTCGACTTCCAGGCTGAGCATTTCACTTCCGGTAGTAACCTGATCCCCAAGATTTACCGCAATACTCTTAACAACCCCTGACATAGGAGCTGGAATTTCCATTGCCGCCTTATCGCTTTCCAGAACTAAGAGAGAATCATTTTCTTCCACACTCTGGCCAACGGAAACCAGAAGTTCAATAACTTCAACTTCCGTTGCATCTCCTAAATCAGGAACTGTGATGTTTTCGATCGCCAAGAAGTATGCTCTCTATCGTTTTAACTTGTTCAGAAATTACTGATTAAGTGGATTTGGTTTGTCTAGGGCAATTCCCGTCGCCTTCATATGTGCCAGAATCTCTTCGGAATCAACCAGACCCAATTCCTTTAACTCAGTCAAAGCTGCCAGAACCACGAACTTACTGTCAACTTCGAAAAAATGCCTTAACTGTTCGCGACTATCACTTCGGCCAAATCCGTCTGTGCCTAGCACTCGATAAGAGTCGGGAACGAATTCCCTAATTTGATCGGAATAAGCTTTCATGTAATCAGTGGTAGCAATGACTGGGCCCTTCTGTTTTGAAAGTTGTTCAGTAACAAACGGAAGCTTTGCTTTCTTATCTGGATACAACATGTTTTCGCGACACACCGCTAAAGCGTCCCGCCTTAGTTCATTAAAGCTAGTTACACTCCAGACATCGACAGCGACTGAGTATTCCTTTCTTAATATTTCGGCTGCTTTCCTTACTTCTCTTAATATAGTCCCACTACCCAATAACCTGAGACGCTGGTCTTTGTTTATAGCTTTTACAACTTTGTGTTCTTTAGCGCCACCGTCTTCTAGTAAATACATACCCTTGACTATGTTGTTCTCAACACCCTTTGGTATTTCCGGCTGTTGGTAGTTCTCATTCATGGTGGTTATGTAATAGAAAACAGACTCCATGTCCTCATACATGCGACGCATACCATCTTGCACAATTACAGCGAGCTCATAGGAGTAGGTAGGGTCATAACTTACGCAGTTGGGGATAGTGGAAGAGAGTAAATGGCTGTGGCCATCCTGATGCTGCAGACCTTCACCATTAAGCGTTGTCCGACCAGCTGTAGCTCCAATTAAAAATCCGCGAGCCTGCGAATCCCCTGCTGCCCAACACAAATCTCCCACTCGCTGAAAACCAAACATGGAATAGTAAATATAAAAAGGAATCAATGGGTAATTATTCACGCTATAAGAAGTGGCTGCTGCCAACCAGGCGGAAAATGACCCTGGCTCTGTAATGCCTTCTTCCAACATCTGACCCTTCTTATCTTCGCGATAAAACATGACCTGATTTGAATCTGCTGGATCATACAACTGGCCAACGGATGAATAGATTCCCATCTGGCGAAACATGCCTTCCATACCAAAGGTTCTAGCTTCATCGGGAACAATAGGCACTACCCTTTCACCTATTTCCTTGTCTTTGCAAAGCGTAGTAAGCATACGTACAAAGGCCATCGTGGTAGATAGTTCTCGATCTCCACTGCTCTTGGTTTGATTTTCAAACGCTTTGAGTGGAGGAACTTTCAGTGCGCGAGCCTGAGAACGTCTTTGAGGTACTGGTCCACCGAGTTTTTCGCGAGCCTTATTCATGTATCTTATTTCTAAACTGTCGGGGCCCGGTCGATAGTAAGGTACTTCTTCTAATTTGTGGTCATCGATTGGAATTCCGAAACGGTCGCGAAACTTTTTCAGTGATTCGATATCCAGCTTCTTCACTGAGTGAGTCGCGTTTTGCGCTTCGGCTGATGCACCGAATGCATAACCTTTAATCGTCTTCGCTAAAATCACTGTGGGTTTGCCATTGGCTTTCACAGCTTCGGCATAAGCGGCGTAGACTTTGTAAGGATCATGACCACCGCGATTTAATGCCATGATGTCACTGTCAGAGAGATGCTCTACTTGCTTTAATAGCTCAGCACTCTTTCCGAAAAAGTGTTCTCTCGTATATTCCCCGCCGCGGCTCGCATAATTCTGATATTCACCATCCACAGTTTCATCCATGCGCGCCTGAAGAATTCCGTCTTTGTCAGCTTGAAAAAGCGGATCCCAATGTCGACCCCAAATAACTTTGATGACATTCCAACCAGCGCCGCGGAATACACCTTCCAGTTCTTGAATAATTTTGCCATTCCCTCGAACTGGTCCATCAAGCCTTTGTAAGTTGCAGTTAATAACGAATATTAAATTGTCTAGTTGCTCTCGACCTGCCTTGCTTATTGCTCCGAGCGATTCTGGTTCATCCATTTCCCCATCACCAAGAAATGCCCAAACTTTTCGATCCGAATTGTCCATCAAACCGCGACTGTCCAGGTATTTCATTACGTGAGCCTGGTAGATCGCCTGGATTGGACCCAAACCCATAGATACGGTTGGGAATTGCCAATAATTAGGCATTAACCATGGATGAGGATATGAAGAAAGGCCGTTGCCATTAACCTCACAACGAAAGTTATCTAACTGTTCTTCGTCAAATCGTCCTTCTATATATGAACGAGCATAAATGCCGGGAGCGGAATGCCCCTGGTAGTAAACGAGATCACCTTCATGATCCCCGCTAGGTCCACGGAAAAAATAATTGAATCCTATGTCATAAAGCGTTGCGGCAGAAGCGAATGTCGAGATATGACCGCCAATACTAGGATCTCGGACATTTGCCCGCATTACCATCGCCATTGCGTTCCAACGAACTATTCCTCGAATCTGACGCTCCATAAACATGTCACCAGGCATTCGTTCTTCATTCGTTGGTGAAATTGTATTGCAGTAAGGCGTGTTTACGGAGGCGGTTGGCGCAGTGGCACCATTGCGACTTGCATCGTTTGAAAGACGGCCAATTAAATAATGGGCCCGCTCGATTCCTTCCGCATCAATGACTGACTTGAGCGCGTCAAGCCATTCCTTCGTTTCTTCCGGATTGGCATCGCTATGGTTTGTCATACATGTTCCCTTGAGCTTCCAGGATCGCTGGGCTGCCCGTCACTTCGTAACCTATTCATTATAGTTGTGTAATTTAATTACAAAGTGGGCCGAATTTTACTGTAAATAAGGCTCAAATTCTAATTTGATTTCTATATTCTTGTAGTTTTTCTACATTTCTGAATCTTGGCTACTTTCTCTCAATCTGTGTTATTTAGGTAATAAAATCAGTGGTTTAGTGGTACTCCAGTGGAGACGCTTTAACTATTTATAAGCATAACTGGTCAAAAATTAGCCAAATACTACATTTTTCAGCGAGATACTCAGCTGGTTGACGAAGAACTAGTCCTGAACAGAAGAATGTGTAGTTGCATTTACAGAGACACAATTGCAACTAAGCAATTTGTAATCGTGAGATGGTGATTGTTACGAGAACACTCAACCAAATCGCTTGATTTCGTTCCAAGGAAGCTAACAATGGCTCAATCTCTCCTGCTATTTACCGCCAGATACAAATTTGGGCGTCGTCGGATAGATGCGTTCATCACCTTTGGATTAAAAATTCGAAACTGACGGTTCTTGTTGTAGATACAAAGAAAAGGCCTGGATATTTCCTTGTCACTACTTCGCCAAAAAGACGCTGGCTTATTTCCCAAGCTAGGCACGATCAAATGGGATTAAGAAAATGAGGATGGGAAACAGAGTGTTGTTGGAACGCCAAACATAGTGCCCGCTAACAAATAGAGCACCAGGGGCGAGAGACTATAAATAAGAAGTTAAATTACAAACCAATACTGTTCTAATTCTACAGCTAGGTCTTTTGAAATATTTTCCGTGTTAAATCTAAGTAATAAAAATGAGGCGCCTTCAAAACGATCAAAATACTTTAACTAGAGGCACTTAATAGTTAGTGAAATCAGGATGAAGAGAAAATTACAATTGAATCGATAGACTAATTAGTTAAGGGACTCGCGATATTTTTCCCAATGAAAAAAGGGACCAGGGTCAGTCTTTCTTCCTGGGGCAATGTCACTGTGCCCAACAATCCTCTCGAAAACTAAACTTGAATACTCCTGCATTAATAGCTTTGAAACAGTGCAGAGTACTTCATACTGTAAATCAGTAAATTCTTCATAATCAGTGCCCTCTAATTCAATACCGATTGAGAAATCATTGCAATTACTACGTCCGTTAAAATTTGATTCCCCAGCGTGCCAGGCCTTTTTGTCAAAGGGTACAAACTGAGTTACTGCACCTGATCTGCTAATTAGTAAATGAGAAGAAACTTTTAGAGGAGCAATTTCTGCAAAATAAGGATGGGCATCAGTGTCTAACTCGTTACAGAAGAACTGAGCTATACAGCCAGTCTCGAACTCACCTGGGGGTAGGCTAATATTGTGAATCACAAGGAGATCAACAATATCTCCTGATTCTCGTTCGCTACAATTGGGCGATGGGCAATGAATTGCACCATCCAGCAAGTGGTTTTCAATACGGAATTCCATAATAAGGCTGATCCAGTTCTCGCCTTTTATCAATGTGCATACTAGCACAGCTGCTTTTCCTAACTTTTGCCATTCATCAGGAATGTTTAGGACTTGCTAATTGGGATAAGTAATACAGGTGGGAAGTAGACTATTTCATTTAGAGCCACGTGCTAAATTGTAATCAGCAGTTCTCAGTTCATTATTTTTTAAATCAATTGCTAAACCCAGTCGGGAGGTACATAAAACAAACCTTAACTTGTGGAAACTATTTATTAGCCCTAATTTTGGACCCGCTCACAACTTTATATTCCCCAATCTATGAGCCATAATCAGCAGGATGTCTAGACCTGAAAATCATCCCCCTGGTAAGAACATAGGGCAAGGAATGCTCATTGCGAGTTTCACCTTGGTATTGATTGCGCTTACTCTCTATTTCAATGACTGGTTAGCGGAACAATCTAATCCAAACCAGAATCCAAACTTCTCAATTTCAGATATTGGCGTACGAGAGGTTGTACTGGAAAGAAATCGGCAAGGACATTATATTGCTAATGGACAATTAAATGAGATACCAGTCACCTTTTTGCTTGATACAGGTGCTACTGAAGTAGCGGTTCCTTCAGGAGTTGCAGATAAAGCCGGACTCATTCGAGGACTTGCACAACAGGCATCAACTGCCAATGGTGTAGTAACAGTTTTTTCAACTGAAATTGATGAGTTGCGAATAGGGAATATTGTTCTCTATGACATAGAAGCCAGTGTCACACCAAGCATGCTAGGTAATACTATATTGTTAGGAATGAGCGCACTCAGGCAGATTGAATTTACCCAAAGAGGATCTAATTTAACCTTGAGTCAGGTTCCATAGCAGCGAGCATGTACACTCTTCCATCTAATATAAGCGAGCTAGTAAGAGCGGCACTTAGTGAAGATATCGGTAGCGGCGACATTACTGCTGAACTACTTCCTGACAGGAGCATAGTGATAGCAGCGATAGAGTCCAGAGAAGAAGCTGTAATATGCGGCATTCCCTGGGCAAACGAAGTGTTTGCCCAGATAGATAATAATGTACGTATCGAGTGGTCAATAGACGAAGGCGAATTAGTAGAAGCTGGAACACAACTAGCAACAATCAACGGGCCGGTGAGAGCTGTTCTGACGGGTGAACGCACTGCGCTAAATTTTTTACAAGCGCTATCAGGTACCGCTACTAAAACCAGGGAATTAGTCGACTTAATTGCTAACTCTTCCTCTAGCTTGCTGGATACTAGAAAAACACTTCCCGGGTTAAGAGCTGCTCAAAAATATGCTGTAAGAGTTGGAGGTGGTGTTAACCATCGACAAGGGTTGTTCGATGCCTTTTTAATCAAAGAAAA
>JBJLER010000099.1:0-50602 GCA_045565735.1 Pseudohongiellaceae bacterium | reverse complement strand
CTGTTAGCTCGAGATCAGATCGTCAGAAAGTTCGTGGTCTTCGTTGAAAATATTAGTCGCGGTGAATTTCCGCAAACCGGATTGCCCTATCGAGCCCTTGGCCAGGACATGCCGGTTAGAAACATCGACGATAATTTGTTCGTCATGGATGAATCAGCTCATGCAAGATTTGACTATGCAGTGCAAACATTCGTATCTCTAGATGCAGAATCAGCGATGGTTTTTTACCAAACGCTTTCACCACTGTTTCAACAGGCCTATGCAGAGATTGGTTTTAGAAATGTAAGTTTCGATGACACACTAAGAGCTGCAATAAATAATGTTCTTCGCACTACTAATATGGAAGGCCCTTATCAGCTAGTAAGACCATCTATCATGTACCTATATGCAGATGCTTCTATCGAAAACCTGCAGGAAGTCCATAAACAACTACTTCGGATTGGCGCAGACAATACAATCTTGTTAAAAGCAAAGTTGCGCGAATTCGTTGCTCTTCTTTAGACTTAATCCATGCCAAAAATTAGTTCATCTCTGGTTGATACCGAGTGGGTCGCTGAAAATTTGAATGACAATTCTGTCGTTGTGCTTGATACGTCAGTGCCTCCGGTTGTACCAGGTTACGTCTCAATAAATACTGAAGATAACTTTGCTGTAATTCCGGGAGCGCGCCGCTTTGACTATGACGGTGTTGTGTGTAAGCCAAATAGTTCATTGCCCCACATGATGCCAACTGCTGAATTGTTTCAAGAAGAAGTTCGAAAACTCGGTGTGAATTCTGATAGCACAATCATTGTTTATGACGATGTTGGTCTGTATGCCAGTCCCCGGGCCTGGTGGATGTTTCGTGCCATGGGCCACGAAAAGGTTGCCGTGCTCAATGGTGGTTTGCCTAAATGGATTAGTGAAGGAAGAGGGTCCGTGGATGCTTATGCCGAAGTTGCGCTTGGAAATTTTGTAGCAAACTTGGATGAAAATCTCTTTTGTGATTTCGAAGTGGTTTTAAAAGCACTAGATGATCCGAGCTGTGAAATTTTAGATGCACGATCGAAGGCTAGATTTAAAGGTGAAGCTCCAGAGCCGAGACCAGGAGTGCGCGGCGGACATATGCCTAATGCCAAGAATTTACCTTTTCCGCAAGTTTTGGACGGTGGAGAACTTAAATCTGTTGTTGAATTGGAAGAAGTGTTTACGAATCTTGTAGAGAAAAATCAGAAAATTGTCACTAGCTGTGGTTCCGGAATCACTGCGTGTATCTTAACTCTTGCAGCAAATGTTGTGGGTTACGAAAATCTTTCCGTTTACGATGGTAGCTGGTCGGAATGGGGGCTCCCTTCGAAACTTCCTGTAGTAACTGATTAAAAGTTAATACTAAATTCCAAAAAGAAAGCCCTTCGAATGTGTTTATTCGAAGGGCTTTGTAAATTATGTACTAAATTAATTCTGAGACCGAAATAGATGGCCCTAGAGTCTTCTAATTATTGTTCGGGTTGTGGAATCTGCGTTGTAATAACTGGACCCATTCCCATAATCTGCACAATTACTTCCTCATCTTTCGCCATGTCATAGTGATGACCTTCTGGCGGTTGATAAATAAATGTGCCTTCAGGAACCGCTAGCATGTCATCGGGATTATAGATGTCAGATTTCGGTCCCCAGGATGTATACCAGGTGCCTTTAATTACAGTGATGTAACGCGCCGTGCTGTGATAGTGGGGTCGACTGCCTGCTCCAGGTGGGAAAGTAATGCGCATGGCGTAAAGGCCGGGCTTGGATGGATCACCGTAGATGGCTTCACTTCGGGCTCCACCTTGAAATAAGTCATCTGGAGTCGCAATAATGAATCCCAAGTCATCTGGTTGTACGCTTTGTGCAGTGGAGGTCTGGAGTGAAAAGATAGCGAGCGTACATATTGCAAACAATCCGTGCTTTATTAGTTTCATTGTTCTTTCCTCTTTTTGTATAAGCTATTTCGGTAGAGAGTAACTAAATTATGACTCGAGTCATAGGCTTATCGACCACCTGCCAGGTCGATAAATGGGACTGCAGCAACTGCTAATGTGGTGATTAATCTCAATACATAGAATAACTTCAACTTAGTGGCACTCGGCAAACGATTCAATGCTTTCGGCCAAGGCTTGCATAGGCTAGCATGCATTTTTCCTTGCAATATTGTAGCTTTTGGCTTGAGTAATTTTACCGACCATTTCGATGAGAGTGCCCGTAAGGCGGTAACAGAGGACGAGACAGTATCAGGCTGGTCAGTGGGCCTCGTGTTATTCGGTATCTGCCTGACTCTTCCTACCTTGTATACTGGAGCAATAACTTCAGAAAATTTAGGATTTATTGGTACAGCCCAGGCCGTGGGCTTGGCCAGTCTGGTGCTAGCCGTAATGTCTATACCGGCAGCTATTATTGGTGCTCAGACGAGATTTAGTAGTTACATGATCTACCTTTTTGTATTTGGTAAAAAAGGATCTGACTATGTAAACGCCTTGCTAGGATTAACTCTGCTTGGATGGTTCGCAGTTACTGCAGGATTTTTTGGTGAAACCCTGCACATCGCTTTTACAGAATTCTTTGGCGCATCACCGCCTATTTGGTTGCTCACACTGATATCCAGCGCACTGATTATTGTCACAACAATTTTTGGTTTTAAGGCGATTGATCGACTAGCGCTGTTTGCAGTCCCACTGCTTGTTATTTTTCTGATTTATGTAAGCAATTTGTCATTGGGTGAAACAAATTTATCTACGGTGTTGGAGATAGAAGGATCGGATCCGGAATATTTCACTACCGCCGTTTCTACGATTATTGGATCTCTGATTGTTGGCGTGGTGTTAATGCCCGATCTTGCACGCTATGCAAGATCGACTAAAGATTGCATTACTGCATCTGTTTTTGGGAATGGGGTCGGCAATAGTTTTTCCATGATGATAGGCGTTATTCCTGCCATGGCAACCGAATTACTGGATCCTATGGCTTATATGATTGCTCTGGGATTGGTTGGCAGTGCCTTTGTAATTTTAGTGTTCGCAACTTGGACTACTAACAGCGTGAATCTTTATAGCGCTACTCTTGCTATTGCTGTTATTAGGGCGAAGACACAAGAATGGAAGCTTGCCATTACCTGCGGTGCTCTGGGAACTGCGCTGGCAATGATTGGAATTACCGAATACTTCGTAGATTTTTTAGAGTGGCTTGGTGTAATCGTTCCGCCAGTTGCTGGCATTTATCTAACGGATTACTTTTTCCTGAAACAAAAAAATTACTCCTTCGATTTGCAAAATAGAATTCCTGACTATGATCGTGCTGCATTGATCGCTTGGATCGTTGCCACGATTATTTCAATTGTTGCCTTTGTAAATGAAATTTCACTTACCACTATTCCCAGTTTGGATGCATTGCTTGTTACAAGTCCCATCTATTTACTCTGTCGTCACGCTTGGCCATCCGTGTTACCGAGGCATGAGGTAGAAGATTTATGCGAATAGGTATCGATGTGGGTGGTACTCACACCGACGCAGTGCTTATGGATGGTTTAACAGTCGTATGCTCCTATAAGGCGTTAACAACTAGGGATGTAAGACAAGGAATTATAGAAGCATTGGATGCAGTGCTCACAGACGCTGGAGTCGAACCCGCTGCAATTGAAGCAGTTATGATTGGCACGACTCATTTCACTAATGCGGTTATCGAGCGCAAAGAGCTCAGTGAGACCGCAATTATCCGTGCTTGTCTCCCCACCGGTTCTGGGCTTCCACCCATGGTCGATTGGCCTAAAGACATAGCAGAAGTAGTAGGAAACCATTCCTATATGGTATCCGGCGGTCATTTGTTTAATGGAAAACCTATTGCTGAGATAAATGATGTAGAAATTGACAAAGTAATCGCAGACATTGCAGCAAAAAACGTGAATGACATTGCAGTAGCTGCCGCATTCTCGCCGGCCAATGTCGAACATGAAATTATCATTAGTGAAAAGGTTCGCGAAAAAATTCCTAATGCCAATATTTCGCTCAGTCATGAAATCGGTCGGCTCGGAATCCTGGAACGAGAAAATGCTGCATTATTAAATGCTTCTCTAGGCAATCTTGCTGATCGTGTTGTTTCAAACATGCGTATAGCTTTAGAAGAAAGGCAAATTGATTGTCCGTTCTATGTAAGTCAAAACGATGGCACGCTAATGTCTGCCGACTATATTGCGCGCTATCCCGCCTTAACGTTTTCCAGCGGCCCCACAAACAGTTTGCGTGGCGCTGCGATTCTGTCGGGTATCGATAACGCGACCGTCGTAGACATCGGTGGCACTACTTCCGATGTGGGAGTTCTTGCCGACGGATTTCCTCGTGAGAGTAATAGCCATATCAATGTAGCAGGCGTGCGGACAAACTTTCGCATGCCAGATATATTATCTATAGGACTGGGAGGAGGAAGTTTAGTGCGGAATACCGGAATATCTATAGGCCCGCAGTCTGTTGGCCACCGCCTGGTACGTGAAGGTCTGGTTTTCGGGGGGGATACTCTAACCACAACCGACATAGCAGTGGCAAATGGATCCTGCGAAGTGGGAGATAAAGATCGCATTTCTCAATTGGACAGAGATGAAGTGGAAACTGCAACGCAAACGATTCACAACATCATCGATGATGCCATAGATAAGATGCGCCCTAGTGAAGAACCGGTGCCAATAATATTGGTAGGCGGTGGTGCGATATTGATCTCAAGACAATTGAAAACAGCGTCGCAGCTAATTCAACCGGAATATGCAGAAGTAGCAAACGCTATTGGTGCAGCAATTGCACAGGTAGGTGGTGAAGTCGAATACATCGTGAGTTATTCAGAAATCAAACGTGAAACTGCATTAAAGAAAATTACTGAAGAGGCAGAACTAAAGGCGATTTCAGCTGGAGCGGACGAAAGCACACTCAGAGTATTAGATGTAGAAGAAACTACTATGAGCTATATGGACGATGATGCGGCACGACTTCGAATAAAAGTTGTTGGAGATTTAAAGTTGGTGTAATGAAAACTATCGGTGCGGAACATATAAAAGATCTTTGTGCAGGGGCTGCCTTTCTTGCCACCGGTGGCGGGGGAGACCCCTATGTCTCGCAGCTTCAAGCAGAACGATTATTAGAAAAGTATGGGCCTGCAACGCTAATGCTACCTAAAGATGTGCCGGATGATTTTTTTGTGGTAAGCCTCGGCATGGTGGGTGCGCCGACTGTCACTCTAGAACAACTGCCAACAGAAGAAGAAGCCATTGGTGCATTAAATAAATACGAAGAAGTAACCGGTAAGAAAATCGATGCAATAGTTCCTTTTGAAGTGGGCGGAGGTAATAGCACCATTCCTTTATACGTTGCTGCGATGAAGGGTTTGCCTTGTATCGATGGCGATGGAATGGGAAGGGCCTTGCCTGAAGCGCAGATGATGACCTTTTCTATTTATGGTGCTCACCCAACGCCTGCTGTAGTTATGGATTCATTTAACAATTTTGTGGTGCTAAATTGTGAGGATGCTCATAAATTCGAAGTTGAGATTCGTGCTCAGGCAGTGAAAATGGGTGGTATGGTGAGTTCGGCAGAACACGGCATGCCAGGCAGTTTGGTTCGTCGCAGCACAATCCCTGGCACCATAAGTTTCGCCGCACAAATAGGAAATCTGATGCGAATGCACGGGGGGTTAATTGATGTTATTCAGCCAGAGCTGTTTGAGTTGTTTAGGCAAAGCGATTACGGAATCATCAAACATCTATTTACTGGGAAAGTATTGGACAGCTACCGGGAAATAATCGGTGGTTATGATGTTGGAACAGCAGAGTTACAAAGTTTCGACGATCCAGATAAAAAAATGTTGCTCTATATAAAGAACGAATATTTAGTAGCAAGGGTTGGGGGAAAAATAGTTGCCAGTGTTCCAGACTTAATTTGTATCGTGGAGCGGGAAACCAGTAGACCACTAAATGCAGAGCGCATGCGTTATGGGCAGCGAGTTAGTGTATTTGGAATAGGTTGCACGCATCATTACCGATCACCCGAGGCTTTAAAGGTTACTGAGCCTAGAGCATTTGGATTTGATCTGGATTATGTGCCATTAGAAGAAATTGATTAACTATTTACTGCTAATACGCACTGTCGGTTATGAAGGTTATCGAAAAATTAAGTTCGAAAATGTTTTGGCCGAATCAGCGACCTTTTTAAAGCGAGCGGTTAAATCTTTTACTCCAGCTATAGCGAAGACGCTGATAATATAGATCACCACAAAATAAAACGTGAGAATGAACATGAAACTAAAACTGTCATTGCTTCTGATTTTCGGTATGACTGCGACTCTGGTTTCGGCACAACAATTAGTAGGCGATAAATTGACTAACGCCCGAGCGGCCGATGGCATGTATATCAGTTGGAAAGAGCACATTATCGATGATCCTGAAAGTGCTGGTTTCGCCTTAAGCGGCAGTGATGGGTTGGTCATGGCAGACCTAGATCAAGATGGCTTCGAGGACATAGTTTCCGTTCACGAGTCCGATGAAGAGTATGATTCCACGCAAGAACAACCAGGATTTGTTCCTCCACCAGCGGGACATGTTCGAATCGCATTTGGCTCTTCTGATCCTGATGAATGGCTTAACATTACAATCGCAGAAGGTACAGATTCACCTGCGCCTGAGGATGCCGTAATCGTAGACATGAATGGGGATGGCTATCTAGATGTAATTGCGGCGGCAGAGCTTTCTCATCTAATTTATTTACAAAACCCAGGGAAAAATGCGCGCACAGAAGAATGGCAAAGGCTGATATTGCCGCAAACCGAGGGGCGCGGTTCTTATATACGTGTATTTGCTGGTGATTTTGATGGCGATGGTACCCCTGAATTGGCCGCTCCGAATAAAGGTGCTCAGAGACCTGGTCCCTCTGATTATGCTCGATCTACCCCAGTAGAATTGCATGTGCTAAGTGGAGATCCTTTAAAGGGTGATAGTTGGCGGCGCGTGGAATTAGGTCGATATAGCATCCCACAACTTTCAGAGCCAGTAGATCTAGATAGTGATGGCGACCTTGATATCGTAGTTGGTACTCGCGGTGAAGCGCGCCTGGCGTTTTTTGAAAACCTTGGTAATGGCAACTTGGATTTTACTGAGCATGCTATAGGAATAAATGGCGCACGCATGGCTGGTTTTAACTTGGAGTATGTCGATCTTAGTAACGATGGAAGATTGGATATTGTTGGCAGCATTGGTACTAGATTAGCCTGGATCGAACAACCGGAAAATATCGACGATACTTGGAATGCCTATCCTATAGGAGACTTTGCGCCAGACAGTATGACCGGGATGGAGTTTGCTGATATTGATCAAGATGGTGATATGGATTTAATTGGTGGTAGTTACAGCCGAGGACCTCGCACTGGCGATGGCGATGTTGACATGCATGATGCATTGGGTCGAATAGGATGGTTCGAAAACCCGGGCGATGCTAAAGAAACTTGGACTCGCCATGATATTTCTCGTCGTAAGCGGGGAATGTTTGATAAATTTATTGCTAGAGATGTGGATAAGGATGGTGATACTGATTTTGTTGCAACTCGTGGCAATAGTCATCCTTACGATGGTGTGTTCTGGATTGAGCAAATTAGAAGTGAAGAACCAGTAGCAGCCTTTACGCGTGCTCGAGCGGTAGAAAGCGAGGAAATGCCACTGCCGAATTGATGATTCTAGTTTAAGGGAAGACGATTATTTGCGTAGCGCAAAGTGAGGTAAGGTCTGAAAGTTATAAGTAAAAGGAAAGCGCTCTTCATAACGCCTGCATTTTTTTATTTTTTATTTTTTCTCTGGTATACCAATCTTGAGGGGCCTCTAACTCAAGAAGAAATTGATACGGTGCTCTATCGATTACAATCTCAACAGGCTTCACCAGCGGAAATTGCTCGTATGCGCCATTTCATGGAAGGAGACACTGGCAAACAATTCATTATGGTTAATTTGATCGACCCTAATCCCAATCCCCCTGAACTATCAGGTACTGGAGCAGGTGCAAGCAGTCAGCAATTAATGGACTATTACATGGAGTATATGTATCCGGCACTCTTAAAACGGGCCTCCCATCCAGTGTTCGCTGGAACTGCAATAGCACCTTCGATGGATATCGTTGGAATAGAAGGAGCGGAAAACTGGCAGCAAAGCGCATTGATGCGCTATCGAAGTCGAAGAGATTTATTGCAGATAGCAGCGAACCCGATTTTCAGTGAGCGCCATGATTACAAAATAGCGGCACTCACAAAAACTATTGCCTATCCAGTAGAAGTAAATCTTTATTTAATGGACCCTAGATTTTTGTTGGCGTTGATTTTTTTAACTCTAATTTTGGCAATTGATGCATTACTTTATCGTCGGCTCTAATTTCAAATAAAAAAAGTGAAACTAGTTTCCAGCAGCAATACGTTCGTGCATTCGCGCACCACGTAATGAATTACCCCAAGAATAATTGCCTTCGTGGCAAGCGTATTCATATAACACTTTTCCCTGTTCCATTCGTGTGAAAGGAATCTCTGCAGTAAAGGGTTGTGTGTATAGCCCGGGATCAGTAACTGTGTATTTATAAAGTATATTGCCTTCGTTGGTTAGTGAAAGCCTTTCTTCTACTTCGAAAGTTTCTGTTGAGAGAATTGGTGGGTAGGAATGTTCGTCTCGGAAATTATTTGTGTGAATAACTAGTGTTTCAGCTTCCCAA
The DNA here is from genome assembly GCA_045565735.1 of Pseudohongiellaceae bacterium. Taxonomy (GTDB): domain Bacteria; phylum Pseudomonadota; class Gammaproteobacteria; order Pseudomonadales; family Pseudohongiellaceae; genus UBA9145. The sequence continues at coordinate 41,870 of JBJLER010000099.1, read as the reverse complement.
TAGCCGATTGAATCACCCATCCATTTTGGAAATCCATGCTCTGGATGTTCACCATTAATACGGATTATGCGGGCATCATAAGGATACTCTCCCAGTATCATAAGATAGTCTTCGGTTTGCACAATGTGTGTATAAGGGGACAGACCGCGCTGAAACATCATTGATAGTTGAGGGCCCGCTATTAAACATCTCTCCGCAGCCCAACCAAATTCAGGACCATCAAGGTAACGACCTGACCTATTGAGGTTGGTAAAAAAATCGTCCCGCTCTGACGGTTCTTTTAACGGAATTCTCCCATTGGGTGGATCGATTATAAGCGAAGTGCGGTATTCGCCATTCACTCGTGCAATGCCAATTGGAAATTCATCAAAGTCGTCATCAGCTTGATTGGTAACTCGTGAACCAGCTTCGGGCGGTGCGCGATCAGGATCAAGCCGTGATGCTCTTTCATCCAGCTCCTGCAGTGCTTGATTAACCAAGGCCATAGCTTCTTCATCGGTGTATCTGCGTTTTTCGCCTAGACCAACAAGTCGCTGCAGAGGCGTTTGATAAAGATTATTCCAATAACCCTGAAAATTCGGATGACCGAATTCGGTGCGTGGAAGCTCTTGACTTAACACAGCTATGGGCGCTAAGAGGATACCGCTGAAATATAGAAAAGCAGAATAATGAAACTTCATGAAGTGCTTGTTGTTATTATTTTCATCCGTACACTGTTTTTAGCTGTACGATCTCCAACTTTGTGTCCAGTATTTAACACTCAAGACCGGTCGATTAAAAGCAATTTCGTCCTTCTCCTAAGCATAATTTGATTAAACTATATAAAGAAGCTAAGGAATCTGTGGAGGGACGGAGCGGACCAGGGTTTGCTAGAATAAGTCCCGTATTTGCACTGGTTTTACGTTCCGGTGGGCAATGAGGACATTAAATGAATAACACTTCTGCATGTGTGGTTGTTGCTGCGTTGTATCGCTTTGCTAAGTTTCCTGACTTTGAATCTTTTCGTGAGCCACTCCAAGAACTGATGCTCGAAAAACAGGTGCGTGGAACATTGTTGCTGGCTGCAGAAGGAATTAATGGCAGTATCGCGGGGTCACGGGATGCTATTGATAGCATACTGGCATGGTTGCATGAAGACGAGCGCTTTAGGGGATTGGAAGCTAAAGAATCTTATGTGAATGAAAACCCTTTTTATCGAACCAAAGTAAAATTAAAGAATGAAATCGTCTCCATGGGTGTCGAAAATATCGATCCCAACCATATAGTCGGAACTTATGTCGAAGCAGTGGACTGGAACGATCTCATTAACGATCCTGAAGTTTTGCTGCTAGATACTCGAAACAAATACGAAGTGGAAATTGGAACTTTCAAAAATGCAGTTAATCCTGGAACTGATTCTTTTCGTGAGTTTCCTGAATATGTAGAGCAAAATCTCGATCCAATCAAACATAAAAAAGTTGCAATGTTTTGCACTGGTGGTATTCGCTGCGAAAAATCTACGGCTTATTTAAAGCAACAAGGATTTGATAAGGTTTATCATTTAAAAGGCGGCATCCTGAAATACCTCGAAGAAGTTTCTGAAGAAAATACACTTTGGAAAGGTGAATGCTTTGTCTTCGATAATCGGGTAACGGTGAATCATCAATTAGAACGAGGTAACTATCAACAGTGCCACGCCTGTCGCATGCCTATTACAGAAAAAGACAAGAATAGAGAACAGTATCAGAGAGGCGTGAGCTGTCATCACTGTTATTACAAACAGTCTAAAGAACAAGTAAAGCGATATGCTGAAAGAGAACGCCAAATACAATTAGCGAAACAGAGAGGCGAGGAACATCTAGGCCAGCCTATGGGCGAGACCATGATAAGAAGAAGACAAGAAAAATTGCGCTTTAAAGATAAACAACGCAAGACGGTGAAGTGAAACTTTAATTATGAATTCAGCGGCAATTCAAAAACGAGAAGCTTATGGCTCTTGAGCAACCACCTCTAAGTCCATTCGGTGCCTTTGTTGGTATTACTATCGATGATTATTCTAAAGGCAAAGCAACTTGCTCAGTCGAATTAGAAAAGCACCACCTAAATAATGGCGGAAGAGTACACGGGGGTGTGCTCAGTTCCCTAGCGGACACTGCTGCTGGTGCGGCAGTGAGATCGGTAAGGCCTAAAGAATCCTTTGCTGCGACTACTGATCTCGCTATTTCCTTTATAAGGCCACCGACTGGCAGCAAGCTTAGTGCTAAGGCAGAAGTCTTTCATGCGGGCAAACAATTATATCGAGTAGAGATTGCTATCTTCAGTAACAAGAAACTTGTGGCGAAAGGCAGCACCACGTTTATGATCGTTGAGGCACTCAGAGAATTACAGGGAAAGGAATAGTAACTCTTGCACCGCTAGCGATCATTGGAGTAATTGCGGTGGTTTGCTGTGGAAGAATTTTACTTCTCTATTTCTGTCGATGAGTTCATTCAACAAACAGTAATTAATAACTATCCCCTTTCTTCTAGAAAACCGAAATAGTTTCAAGAGATAACTACCTGGATAGTAATGCTGAAAACTAGGCTTATATGGTAACCTCATTCATGGGTATAGATATTGCTACCAGGCCATCTGAAGAAAGCAGGGGTATAGTATGAAGAGAAAAAACCTACCTAACTCGCAAATTAATCGTCGTGAATTTCTTAAGAAAAGTGCAATTGCGTCTTCAGTATTAATCGTACCTCGGCATGTTCTCGGTGGATCATCCCATGTTGCTCCGAGCGATAAGGTCAACATCGCAGGTGTAGGTGCGGGTGGAAGAGGACGCGCGAACATTCGAGCCTGTGCACACGAAAACATTTATGCCCTTTGTGATATTGATGACGATCAGGTGGCACAGACCCTCAGTGAAGACTGGGCGGCTTCATTCAACGGTCGGGCAAAAACTTATCGCGACTACCGAGAGATGTTGGAAAACGAGCCTGAGCTCGATGCCTTGATTATTAGTACTCCGGATCACATGCATACACCAATTGCGGCAGCAGCAATGGATTTGGGAAAACACCTTTATATAGAAAAACCACTTTGTCATACGGTCGCAGAAGCACGCTTTCTAGCGAGACGGGCCCGACAAACAAATATCGTTTCCCAGATGGGAAACCAGGGTCATGCGGAGGAGGGAGGACGCCTAATTAATGAATGGGTGGCCGATGGCGCACTTGGTACGGTCCAAGAAGTACATTGCTGGACTAATCGTCCGGTTTGGCCTCAGGGTATCAATCGTCCGGCTGGATCGGATTCCATTCCTTTCAGCATAGATTGGGATTTATGGTTGGGAGCGGCCCCTCACAGACCTTATTTGGCTGATCGCTATCATCGATTTAACTGGCGGGGATGGATGGATTTTGGCACCGGCGTAGTGGGGGATATGGGCGCTCACATTATCGATCATCCCTATTGGGCCCTAGATCTTGGCCTTCCTACAAAAATTTCTGCTAGTTCCAGTCGATTTGGAGCAGATTTTGAAACCTTTCCCATGGCTTCTAAAATTCATTTCGAGTTTCCAGCCAAAGGCAATCGTCCTTCAGTGAAAATGACATGGTATGACGGCGGTCTGTTGCCAGAAAGACCAGAAGTACTCGAACAAGGTCGAATGATGGGAGATAGTGATGGCGGCGTGCTGATTGTGGGAGATAAAAACACGCTGATGCATGGTGTCTATGGACGTGAGCCACGTCTCATACCAGAGACAAAACATATTGAGTATCAACAACCTGAGCGGACAATGGCCCGGTCGGCTGGGATTCATCAGGAATGGATCGACGCTATTAAGGATCGTAGCAAAATGACCACCTCTCATTTTGAGTATTCAGGGCCTCTTTCGGAGACCATGCTACTTGGTAATATTGCAACTGTGCGAGCCAGTGAAAACAAAGTTCTTGAGTATGATGATGAAAATATGCGATTCACTAATGATGATGGAGCAAACTCATATCTCGATAAAGATTACCGATCAGGTTTTGGATTGGGGTAATTACAAACAATAATTGTTAGAAGTAAACCAAAGTTGAATAGAGTGCGTAACAATATGAGGTTCGTGCTGTTGCAATAGTATTGTGGCTTATAGTCAGGATTGTACTAGCAAAGAAATCAAGAGATCTTAAAGTTGCAAATAGCTTGGGTAAAAGAATCTTGAAATTATTTCTAAAAGTATGTTTTTCTTTTGTTCTGATTATTGCGGCTATTCCCTCTTTCGCTCAGCTGCCAGAATTGGCGACTCCGACAACCGCAACAGGAACAGAAACGACCGCGAAGTTTTTTGGTGGTGCAACCTCAGATAATGGTTCAACCTATGCTGACAGTTTTGCATTTGATGCTCCAATCGACATCGATTTGCAAATTCGGGTTGAAGCTAGCCATATCAATACAGCGGGAAATATTTATATAGTTATTTTGTGGGAAGGAAATTATTTCGTCAGAGATGAAAATGGCACTTACCATCTATGGGATTTGTCGATCGAAAACTTCCGTGCAGCATTTCCAGCTAAAACTCTACAATCTTCAGAAGCTATAAGTATTGTTGACGATGTGGCATTTGGTCCCGCTGGTGTTTCTGACACTAAGTTGGATTTCTTCGTGGCTTACGACACCATGGCAGTACCTAGTGAATTTTTCTTCAACGGTATTCCTTTATCAGTTTCGATAGAAGCAGAGAAAGCAAATCCTCAGGTTGCGAAAAGTTTACAGATTTTTACTGACAATGTTCATACACAAATTATTCAAAACAATTGCATTGCCTGTCACGTGAGTGGTGGTGTGGCGGGAGGCACTTCTCTGGCATATGCAACTTCTTCGATGCAAACCGCCTTGGAATCAAACTACAACTTATTGGTTAGCTACATTAACGGCGGTGGTGGCACAGTTTTGCTTTCTAAGCCGCAAGGTATTGGTCACGGCGGCGGTGCTAGACTGCAGCCAGGCACTGATCTCGATAATCTGTCAGCCTTCATAGAGGCGGTATTAGCAGAGTAGGTTAAAAAGTCCAGAACTCACAACAAGCCCGCTACTATCGCGCCGCTCGACCTACATATCCCTGGAATGTTCGCTCGACGAAGTCATCAACGCCTGGGACGAACAGTACTGCGAGTAATGTGAGAACTAACACGATTGCTATTCCCCAATAGAATTGTCTCATTAGTTAATACCTCTTAGTTCCGCGGTTCGGCTTCAAATAACCAAACACTTCCACTTTCAATGGAGGCGGCTGTGGTTCGTGATGGATATTTATTGGTAATTGCCGCAGCAATGCCTTCCAAGTCCGGACCCGATTGTATTCGGCGCAAGTTTCTTTCATAACGCACGCCGTTTATACGCACTATAGCGCGGCCATCTGCCTCAGCTTGCAGTGGCCATTGCTTCCACATTCTACCCACCGTGGTGCCCATGTATCCCGACCATACATAAAGCTTGCCCTCATTCTCTGCAGTCCAGATAGTGCGCGTAGTGGGCGGGTTTATGAGTTGTAGCTCAATTAACGGGATATCATCAACAAAACTCCAATCTGGTTCTGGTCCAGAATAAAGTTCACCATCTACGAGGGGGCCGCCGGAAAAAACGAAATTGGAACCATCGGAAAGACGCTGCTTAACTGCCGCAGTTGAAACCGCTGTAACAGGAATAAGTATTAAACAGAGTATAACGATTATTGTGTTTTTAACTATTTGCATAATTATTTCTCGATGAGATTAGTAGATGATGAATTCGATTAAATTATTATCAGGATCCCTTGTATAAATACTAGTGCCTTCCGTGCTACCACCATTCATTCCGCCTACTCTAGGAACTGGACCTAATTCTACTTCAGCTCCAGCAGCATTTATTGTGGACAATAGTTCATCTTGGCTGCCATCCCAAACAAAGCATATGTCTCCGGATCCTGGCGCCGCGGTAAGACCTCTTAAGGTAAACTGCGGATCTTGCCATAAGTCAGGCATGTGAAAATTTATTTTGTTATCGCCGAAAGTAACGGCTTGGATTCTCCCTTGGTCAACCACACGGCAGCCAAGCGCGCTATAAAACGCTATCATTTCTTCAACCCGTTCCATGGGTACTGAAACATGATCGAACGATTTAATCATAGCTGGAAATAGTACTACCTTTCATAGAGGATCTTACATACTCCATTGTGGTTATAAACTGGAGAGGAACAATTGGTACAGTAAAATTTTTAACATAATGAGCAAGTGCGACTATTGTTAGTAAATCAGCAACTAAAATTCTAAAAATACACTTTGTTATAGCGTTTCTCTCTAGCCAAAAAAAAGGGCGATAATTGATATCGCCCTTTCTCTTTCTCTTTTCTATTTAAGAAACAAGTATGTTATCACTTAATTAGAAATTAACATTTATGCGGCCGTAGTAAAAGGCTCCTTGCCAGTCAACGTACGATCCAGATGCATATACCCTTCCGCAACAGTAATCACCGATTTGGTCTTTTTCAGGGTACTCATCCCCTACGTTACGTCCACCAAGAGTTAAGGAAACCATATCATTGAGACGATAAGTTGCCTCTAGATCAAGAAACCATGTGGCGTCGTAATCTTGAATATTAGGCCATGGGTTTCTGTTTGAGTTCGACCACTCACCATAGTAGCTAGCCCTAGCCGTTAGGCGAAGGTTATCAATGGTATGTGTAAGCGTACCAACACCTTTCCAATCTGATAGCAAGTTCTCAAAATCGTACTCGCTTTCAACATTCAGATATTCACTGGGGTCAGAATCAAACTCTGTATCATTCCAGCTTATGGCTAAAGATAGGTCCGTTACCTGCGTGACTGGATATGTTGCAACTATATCTACACCTTCAGTTGTAGTGTCAAAGCCGTTGGCAAAATAGAGCACACCACCAATAGTGTTAGCACCAGGAACTCCTGCAGCGTCTAACTTCAAGAAGTTCTGATAGGCGTCGCCTGCGGTTGGGTCAGTAGACACATCTCTAGTCGAAACAGCTTGAGTTCGGTCTTCTATGTCGATCTGGTAATAGTCGACGGTCACATCAAGATCTCCAAGGCTTGCAACAAAACCTAAGGTCAAGTTGTCAGACTTTTCTGGCACTAGAGGAACAGCTCCAAGAGCTTGCGCTACAGGGCCGCCGGCCGGGAATAATCCGGTTGCGACCGGGAATCCGTTTGGTAAGCGCGTAGACACGTTTGTTGTACCTTGTTGCCCGGGAGTCGGAGCTCGGAATGCAGTACCGTAGGATCCTCGCAGTGCAAGGCCATCAGTCAGTTCATACCGGCCCGCAATCTTCCATGTAAGCTCAGAGTCGAAGTCATCATAGTCTTCGTATCTCAGCGCACCTTGAAGGAAAAGTTCGTCAGTAACATCAGCACTGAGGTCTCCGAATAGTGCATAAGAAGTTCTTTCATACAACTCGGAAAATTGAGGTGAATAGCCCGGGAATCCATTAGAGCCAACACCTACAACCCTATAAACCGGATCACTCGAATCCGCACAATTCAGGGTAGAGCCGTTAGCTATGACTGATGCACCAGCCGCAGTGGGCGTATTGCCGTTACAGAAGCCAAACGGATCCTTAACCGCGTGAGGTCCTGCTTCATAGGAGGTAGGGTGCCCCTCAACAACTTCATAAGACTCGTCTAAATAGGTTGCGCCAAACGCAAAAACAATTGGGCTCGCCAGATTTGAATCGAATTCATAATTGAAGTCAGCAGAAAATTGAGTTTCCTCATTAATCAGGTCTCCAGGTCTAAAACTCTTAGGAGAAGCTCGACCCATCGAGGGATTAATCGTATTAGCTAATGTATATTGAATTTCATTTTCGCCGTGGCGTGCACTAAAGTCATAATTGAGGCCGTTGTCCCAATTCCCTCTAATACCACCAGCGAGTGAAAAATCTTCAATCTCGCCAAAGAATCTGGGAGTGAATCCACCAGGATATTTCTCTAGTGGGTCATAAATGCCACCGTTCGACTCACGGAGTTGTTCAATTGTTCCATTTCTGGGGTAACGATAGAAAAAGCTACCGTCTGATTCGCTCTCTCTGTAGTTACCAAATGCATATAACTCAGTGTCAGCGTCGATGTCGTAACCAGAATTGAAGAACAAGCTTATAGCTTCAGCATCTGGCTCGCCCCAAGGCTGCACAACGTCACCATAACCCGTGTTAGCTGCGGCTGTGCCGGCTTGATACGTTGAGTCTTCGGTAAACGCCGTGTATGACTTGCTTGAGTTATAGCCTGGAAGATTGGGATCTACACAAAACCACGAATTACAATACTGTTCACCGCGACTTGTCGCGTCAGCCTCATAAATCTCGGCTGAAAGGCTAAGGAAGCCGCTATCACCTAAAGGAAGGCCGATATTACCTGAAATTGTGTACGTTTCTCCGTCTCCCTCAGAATATTCGCCTTGCTGAATGCTGAGGCTACCGCCGGAATTATTCTCTTTAAGTCTAAAGTTGATAACACCTGCGATCGCGTCAGATCCATATTGTGCTGACGCTCCATCTCTAAGAACTTCCACACTGCCAATTGCAGATGCAGGAATAGTTGCTATGTCGGGGTTTTGGGTACCGCTCCCGCCAATTGATACGAGCGCGGAACGATGGCGTCGTTTTGAATTCACCAATACCAAGGTTTTATCCGTAGGTAATCCTCGCAATTGTGCGGGACGTATAAATGTCGCACCATCAGAGATTGGTTGTCGGGCTAAATTAAAAGAGGGAACGAGAGTTCTTAAGATATCGTTTGTATCCGTATAGGATACTGCCTCTAAATCTTCAGCCGAGAAAACATCGATAGGAACGGGAGAGTCCCCAACTGTTCGTGGTCGTCCTCGTGCACCTGTTACGATTATTTCTTCTAATCCGCTAGCTTCTTCCTGTGCTTGTGCTACAGAAACAAACCCTGCGGGCGCTAGCATTCCTAGCGCTACAGCGCTAGCAAGAAGCTTTTTTGCCAATTTAGGTCTACCGTTCATTTATTCCCCCTTTGGAATTAATGCTAACCAAATAACTAATTGTTCTGAAAATCTCATTGATCTTTTAGAGATAAGTTAAGGCGTAAGTTGAGAGGTGGCTAGACAGCAAACTGTGGTTGCTTCCCCAAACTCGCGAAGTGGCCTTTCCCCAAAAGGATAAGCCTAATTTCCCTAATGCAAAATGTCCACAAAAGAAATGGGTATATCGGTCAGTTTATGACTGTTTTTAGGCCATTATTCCGTTTTATGTTGAGAAATTGACAGTTTCGCGAAAACCACTACTAGTATGGGGCTATTTGTTGATAAACCACAACAGATTGGTTAAATTTTATACAGAAAAATAGAGGAATTTATCGGACAAATCGCTATTTGAGGTTAAACTAACGGATTATCTCCAAAAAGACCCACTTCAGGCTGCTAAAGGAACACAAAAAATGCCACAGAAACTCAATCCCGGAGAACTTTTCCCCAGTTTAAATCTAAGCCTATTGGGCGGTGGTTCTTTTAATATGCCAGAAGATCTGAGTGGTCCAATGACTCTCGCCCTGTTCTATAGAGGCCATTGGTGACCCTATTGTTGTCGGCTCTTAGCTGGCTATGAGGCACGCCGTGATGCGTTTGCTGAACAAGGGGTAAAAATCATCGCAGGATCAGTGGATGATGCGGAGAAGACGGCTCCGATTGCCAAAAATCTGAATTTTCCTGTTGCCATTAACATGACTCAAGCTGATGGCGATGCTATAGGCTCGTGGTGGGAAGAAAAGCGAGAAATAATTCAACCAAGCGAGTTTCTCTTGTCAGGAAGTGGCAAGGTGATGATCTCTGCTTATTCCAATGGACCTATAGGAAGGATGGATCCGGAAGAAACTCTTTCATTAGTTAAGTATCTGAACGAGCAGAGGGCCAAAGCTAAGGCAGCATCATAGAACGTTTTCATTCTAGAATTTCTATGTAGTGGGAAATCATGACGACAATTATTGCATTTAGTTTCGCGGCAATATCCATCGCGTCCCTTGTCTTTTTGGTTGCTCCCGGAGTAATTCTTGAAACCATTCGCGTCGCAGCTGGAAGCAGCGTTTACCAATGGCTTGGAATACTCATAAGAGCCATTCTCGGGATCGCATTTGTCGTCGTCGCTCCTGGCACCCAGAATCCGGCACTGATATATACTCTCGGCGTTTTATTCATAGTCGCAGCGATTGTTGTCGGTGTGATGCCGAAGGAACATTTTGTTAATCTAACTAATCGGTACCGCTATTTTCCTCAGTGGGCTGTGCGATTGGGTGGGGCGCTGGCACTCATAGCTCTTTGGTACCTGGCGCTGATTTTACTTTAGCAATTTGTAACGAATGGTCATTCTTGTCTAGGTCTGCTTGGTCTGAGCAATTAGGCTCGTGTTAGAATTTTAATCAGAACCAAAGCTTCTGCACTTCTCTTGGGAATGACTTAAGTGGTTGAGACAAAAATAATAAAACGACCATTACTTAAAATCTTCTGCGCTGTTGCTGGTCTAGCAATCGGCCATAATTCTTTAGCCCAAGACAATGAACAAACTCATCCATTAGTTCCTCTGTTTGAGGAAAACTGTGCCACCTGCCACGGCCCTACTACCCAAACCGCGGGCATTAACTTTAGTGCCCTCATGCAGGAAACACCGCTGATAAAAAACCTGGAAACCTGGCGTCGGGTAATCGGTGCATTAGAAGTTGGCAAAATGCCTCCTCCAGAAGCGCCTCAACCTTCCGATGAAACCAGAGCTGAGATGCTGACGCTGTTACGCCAGGACATTGAGGAATTCGATTTTTCAGCCTTGGACAATCCCGGCTTCGAGCTTATGCGTCGACTCACGCACACGGAGTACGATAATACTGTTCGTGATTTATTCGGTGTTGAATTAAATGTTACTGAACGATTTCCTACAGAGCTGATTGGCAATAGTGGTTTTGAGAATTCTTCAAATACTTTGTTTCTTCAGTCTTCACTAATGGAAAGATACATTGGTGCTGCCCAAACTATTGTCGATTTGGCACTGCCATCTGAACCAACAACTGATGCACATTTTCTTACTCGAGAATTAATTTATGTGATGACACCTGACGCTAATATGTCGGAAGAAGTAGCAAGCACAGCGGTTTTCGAATCCTTTTTAAACAAGGCCTATAGACGTCCGGTTACTGATGAAGAATTAAGCAATGCGGGAGAGCAATTTCTTGCGGCTCGCACCAGTGGACTGTCATACGAAGGCTCGATTAAACAAGTCATCCAATCAGTTTTAATCTCCCCAAAATTTTTATTGAGGGTCGAAGTAGGTAGCGAGGGAACCGATTCTTATCGAGTTAATGATTATGAGCTTGCTTCAAGACTTTCTTATTTTCTCTGGGCAACGATGCCTGACCAGGAGCTTTTTGATTTAGCTGCAGAAGCCAAATTAAGTGATCCAGAAGTTATTCAAGAGCAATTGTCACGCATGTTGGCGGACGAAAAAGCCAACACATTAGGTGATCTTTTTGCGGCACAGTGGTTGGGCTTTCAGAATGTTGGAACCCGCATCTGGCTGGATCCGATCGATAATCCCTGGTGCACCGACTCTCTCATGAACGCCATGCGTGTCGAGACTTCTATGTTTTTCATGGCGTTGTTGCGTGAAGACTTGCCTATTCGCTCGTTGATCGATGCTGATTTCACCTTCGTGAATGAAGAGCTGGCCAGTACTTTGTATGGTATGGACTATATTCGCGGTGATCACATGCGCCGGGTTCCGATTTATAACCCTAATCGGGGCGGTGTTCTTGGGCACGCCAGCATTCTCGCTTTAACATCGAATTACAAAACGACTAGTCCCGTGAAGCGAGGTGTGTATGTGCTCGATACCATATTAGGTACTCCGCCTCCAGAGCCTCCGCCCAATGTCGGCATATTGAGCCAAGAGTTGCAGGAGATGGAAGAAATGAGTTTCCGCGAAAAAGTGGAGATGCATTCTTCCAACGCATACTGTAGTGGTTGCCACAGCAGAATCGATCCGATTGGTTTCAGTATGGAAAACTTTTCCTACTTTGGTCAGTGGCGCGACACTTATGATTTCAGAACCCGAGTGGATTCCGCCGATGAAGCTGATGAATCAATCACTCTCAATACAGAAACGAGCCCTGATCCTATAACTATTCACTTTAAGAATACGAGAAGACCAATTTCTGCCGCAGGATCGTTGCCTGATGGAACAGGATTTGATGGTCCAGCAGGTTTGAAAGAAGCATTGCTACGAGATCGTCATGGCGATTTAATTAGACAGGTCGTTTCGAAAATGTTGGCTTATTCGTTAGGGCGCCAACTTGAGTACTACGATGAACCGGCAGTTTTGAAAATCATTGCCGCACTCGAAGCTAACGACTACCGATTTCAAACACTCTTAGAAGAAGTTGTAGCGAGTTATCCGTTTCAGTATAAAAAAAATCCAGGCGAGGAGATTCACTAATGAAATCCCGTACTTTCTCCAGGCGCGCTATTCTGCGCAGTATTGGAGCAACGGTTGCATTGCCATTGATGGATGTTGTGCCTGCTTTCGCACAATCCCCATTGCCAATTCCGTCTGGAACAAATCGACTCGCTTACCTCTATTTTCCGAATGGAATTCCCAGAGGTATCTGGTACCCAGAAGAGACGGGACCGAATGGTGAGCTGATAAAACTTAATGAGTGGATGAGTCCGCTTGAACCTCATAAGCAGGACATCATTATTCCTAGCAATGTGTGGACACCAGAAGGTAACGGTCATGTTAACGGCACACCAACTTGGTTAACCGGACACGGTTATGACTCACGCGCTGTAAATGCTGGCGGAGTTTCTGCCGATCAAATTGTAGCGCGTCACTTGAGGGAAAAAACATTGCTCCCTTCGTTGGAACTATCGACCAAGGGTGAAGGTTACTTTTCTAATTCATTGCCGCGCAATGCTATCTCTTGGTCTGCACCAGATAGGCCCATGGCAAGAGAAATCGAACCGCGCACAATTTTTGATCGCATGTTTAGTACACAATCTAGTGTGAATAGTAATCGCTCTGTGATGGATGCTGTGCTTGCCGAAGCCCGATCATTAAATAATGTGGTTAGCTCGGCTGACAGGTTACGTTTAGACGAATATTTTGAATCAATTCGCGCTCTAGAGCGGCGCATTGAGTTTGCAGAAACACAATCAACTGAAATGGCAAATGATGGTGCAGTTACCGATACGCTGGTTGCACCTACCCCGGGTATTCCTGCAGATCATCAGGCCTATATTCGTTTGATGATGGATTTGATGATCATGGCATTCCAGTCCGATGCAACTCGTGTTGTGACTTTTATGCTCGACCACGGCCAATCAAATCGCTATTTCAATTTTATTCCAGAAGTTAAAGGTACCTGGCATGCGCTATCTCACTATCAAAATGCTTCAGGCATGACAGAAGATGATGATGGCACTACATCCTGGGAGTCAGTAAAGCAAAAGCGTGCCATGTATGCTGAAGTGATTCGCTGGCATCTCGCGCAAGTGGCTTATTTATTCGATCGTATGAAGTCTATTCGTGAGTCCGACGGTAATACCTTATTAGATAACTCAATGATCCTAATGGGTGGCGCGCTTGGTGACGGTAACGAGCACGACGCTTCCCACTTGCCTACCTTATTGGCGGGTCGCGGCGGAGGAACTATTCGCACTGGTCGTTTTATAGAGCATGAAGAGCAGATTGACTTGGGCACTATCCATCTAGCGCTTATACAGCGCATGGGTTTGCAGCAGGATAAGTTAGGCACTGCTGAATCGGTGTTTCAAAATCTTATATAGAGTTTAAATCTCGCAATAGATTACTATCGAGGCAAAGCGATTTCTGAACGGCGGTGTCAGTACCGCTGGTTGATGTAAGTTTGCCTGATAACCCGGACTCATAAAATACCGATTCTCGCTATCAGTCTGTTTGCGCTCTCCTCGTGTGAGCGCAAAGAGGGATCCATGAGTTAGCTATAGCCCCACGCCCCGCGAGTAACACATTCTGGTGAATGTCGATTAATTCTCCCCAAGGGCGAATACGAACAAGGTATGTCCGATATTGGAAACTCCAGTGAGTGCGCTCAAACCCAATTGACCGGCATGTTGCGCAGCTGCCTGCGTTCCGCTGGGAGCAAATACGGCAACAAATTGTTTTCCATCAACTGCATAAGAAATCGGAGCCATGTCACTCGCTCCATTCAAGATAGTTTGCCAGAGGGTTTCGCCTGTCCATTGGTCAATGGCATGAAAGCGGCGATTAGTGTCCGCGGCAAAGAGAAGACCGCCGCCGGTTGTTAACATGCCGTAAAGAGGAGTCTCGAGCTCAAGGCGCCATAAAGATTTGCCTGTGGTGACATCGATTGCTTCTGGTTGGCCAAGATGACTGGCCGGTGAGGGAACAGTCGCAATATAAGAGGTGTTATAGCCAGTATCGATTGATGGTTCCAGTGAATTAAGTTTCATTACTGAGCAGGGGCCATTAAAGGCAGGCACATAGTAAGCATTGGTGAGCGGGCTGTATGCTCCTTGAGGTATCTGTCGATTTTCACGACAGATAGTTGCTTCATGATCTACGTCTGCAGTCATGATTGCATCAGGCTCAATCATATAAGCGCCAGTTGCCCCATTATAACTTGCTATGATGTTTTGATAGGCCGTGGGTCGTGCGTACAAAAATTCGCCATCAGATCTGTCATAAGCGTAGAAGATGGCGTCTTTAGAAAATGAACCTATGACTAATTCGCGAGTTTCGGTTGGATCAATATTAGGATTAACACCTAATGCATTAGGTGGTTCAGGATTGACTGGAATGTCTACCAGGATGCGATCATAGACCGCATCGTCGTTCCACATATCAGAATGATGTTGTGCCCACCAAACCAATTCGCCAGTGCGATAGTCCAAAGCAACTGTCGATCCTTGGTACAGCCGATCGGGATATTCACCGTTGGTGCCAGCTAACTCTGGTTGTTGTGGTGCACTAGAACCAATTCCGAAGATAAACAGACCCCGTTCTTTATCTACCGCTGGCGTCATCCAGGGCGACATATTTCTGCGCTGTTCTAATGGATAAACTTGCGGATCATCGCCCCAGGTATTATGCATGGGGTCGTTTGGGGTGGGGCTGGTGAGCCAGCGCCAGAGCAAAGAACCGTCTTCAGTGCTGTATGCGGAAAGGTGACAAGGATCAGGTGCCGTCCAGGCAGTGCAGTTATACGGTACGACTATTGATCCACCAAACGCTACCGGTGCACCACTTGGTTGCTGGCCGGATTGGTAATCTACCATTGCTGCTTCCCATAACAAACGCCCATTGGCGGGATTCAGTGCGAACAACATTCCATCAGTTGCATGGGAAATAAGTTTGTCTTCATAAATAAAAACACCGCGACCCCGATGCACCGTAAGTCGTGTTTCAAATCCGGAAACGGCAGCTGCTAAGGGGCGTGAGTATTGCCAAATCAGATCGCCTGTTGCAGCGTCGTGAGCTGAATATTTTTCATCAGCATGACGGATGTACATTATGCCGTCATACACCGTTGGCTCTATCTGCATACCATTGGAACCTGGTGCAGCAGGCGCAAATTCCCAAGACCAGGCAAGTCTTAATTGGTCAACATTTTCACGATTGATTTGGGCGAGGGGACTATAGCCCCAATTTTCATAGCCACCGCGCCACATTAACCAGTCTTCAGCTTCAGGATTGTTGAGTGATTCTTGGGAGATGGGCTGAAAATCGATTTCTCCCGGTGACTGTGACCATGCCTGCACACTTACTACTATGGCTGAAAGCAATATGCAGCGGAGCCTCTTCTTCTTGTTTTTCACGACTCTTCCTCAGGACTTGTGAGCATCTAATGCTAATTCTTTATGAGACTGATAGCCACGACGCGGCACTTAGGGAATCCAATGCATTTGCTGCGCTTCTAGTCATCACCAGAAAAGACAACTTAGATTTCGATCTGATTCAAATTGAATTCAGGGTTTAACTTCTCTCTTTTCTGATAGTAACAAAGCTGTCATTAATTGGAGAAATACTTGATGAAGCGTCTCTTACCCTATTAATACTGTTAAGATGCCTGCCGGTACCGGTCAGATTATTAAATTTATGAAAATTGCATGTTTAGAATGTTTCTCTTCAGGAAATTCAGAGGCTGATGCTCTGACGACGGCAATTTATTTAGCGCGCTCAGGTCTCGATGTTTCCATCATCGGCACTGACAACGTATCTAATAGTGCGGCAACTAAAGTCTTGCTATCAGATGAAGTAGTTAATGTTGACCTTTTATCCAGCGTTCCGGCAGATCAGTTTTTTAGCGAAGAAAATTTGTCTCAACTACAACTATCTTTGAAACTATTCGACTACATCTACGTGACTGGAAAAATTTTTTCTCTAATAAATGAAAAAGAAAGACGCAGTTTGCTAAGTGAATTGAAAGAACTGCGAGCTGTTGGAGCTAAAGTAGTATTTGATTGTAATCACAGTGCGGCAAGTTGGAGTGACGAAGAGTTGGCGGCTAATGTTTACACCGAAATTCTTAAAATTACTGATATCAGCCTGCCTAATTTCCAGGAAGAATCCGTGTTGTTTGATGACAAAGATGTTGGAGAATTAATTGCGCGTCATCACGGTCTAGGGGTTCAGGAAATAGCATTAAAAAATGGCATAAAACCAAATTGGTTATCTACCAAGCCAGAAAAACCACCAAAAGAATTTCCATTAGAGAAGATTGAGCGGCCGCTGGATGAGGGTGGTGCAGGCGATGCATTCAATGCCGCATATATGGCAACAAGATTAAGTGGTAAGACTTATTGCGGGTCTATCAAGCAAGGGCAAATCCTAGCAGCGCAGGTTGTTTTAAATTCTGGTGCGATTCTCCCAAAATAAACTCCGGTAACGTCAATCCAATCGATTGCCTGTAGACTCACTTAAACAGGCTGTTTATGCTTATTCATATCCCTCCAAGACAACAATAAAAATGGAGTAAGCGATGATTAAAAGACCCCTCGTTATAAGCGCTATTCTATGCGCGATACCAACCATTGGCTTGGCTCAATCCTGCGAGAATTTGAGTTCCTTTTCCGCGGAAAATGTGCAAGTTGATGCTACTGAAGTAGTGGCGGCAGGCAGTTTCTCTCCAATAGGTGCTAATGCCAACAGCGCGCAACTTTATCAGGGTCTTCCTGAGTTCTGTCGCGTTTCATTGACGTTAAGTCCCTCACCAGATTCCGATATAAAGATGGAACTTTGGTTACCAACTCAGTCCTGGAACGGCAAATATCTGGCTGTCGGTAACGGTGCTTTTACCGGGAATGTGCGTCACTCAGCAATGGCGATGCCATTAAGTCGCGGGTATGCAACCAGTTCAACCGATACTGGTCATTTGGGGAATACTGCAAGTTTTGCTCTTGGTCATCCGGAGAAAGTTTACGACTTTGGCTGGCGGTCTGTGCATGAGATGGCGGTTACTTCGAAAAGAGTGATTGATGCTTACTATGATGGTGGGCTGCGTTATTCCTATTTCACAGGTTGTTCTGCTGGTGGGAGACAGGCAATGAAAGAAGCTCAGCGATTTCCGACAGATTTTGACGGTATTGTGGCTGGGGCTCCGGGTCTAGATTGGACAGGCAGAGCCGCGGCTTCGCTTCGCATAGCGACTCACCTGGAAGCAAATCCTGCCGCGCAACTTAGAGAATCAGATCGGGATCTTTTACACAGAACTGCCTTAGATTTTTGTGATGCTGAAGATGGAGTTGTTGATGGAATAATCGGCAACCCAGACCAATGTAATTTAAATCCTGAAGTGCTGCAGTGTAATGAAGAAAATGCAGGAGCCTGTTTAACCGAAGCACAAGTTAGTACTGTGAAAATGATGTACTCTTCACCAATCAATCCAGTTACGGGCCGAGAGATCACCGGTTTACTTCCTGGTAGTGAGCTTGGCTGGACTGATCTGGGTTGGACCCGTTCTGCTCGGGCCACCGGTTTAGATCAATACAGATATCTTGTTTATGAGGACGAAAACTGGACTATTGATCAATTTGAATTTGAGCGCGACATATACAGAGCGGAAAGAAAAGACGACGATACCTTAAACGCCTTAAGTCCGGATTTGTTTGAGTTTGTTGAAAATGGCGGCAAATTGATTGCTTATCATGGCTGGGCTGATCCGCAAATTTCACCAGCGAATGCAACTCAATACTTCGAGCGCGTTAGTCAGGTAATGGGTGGTCGCGATCGGATTCATGATTCATTAAGACTGTTTATGGTACCAGGCATGGGTCATTGTGCAGGCGGTCCTGGGCCAAATAGCTTCGATTCGTTATCGGTTTTGGAGAACTGGGTTGAAAACGGCGAAGCACCTGACAGCATAATCGCGGTGCATCGTACCGATGGCGCAGTCGACATGAGTCGTCCGCTTTGCCCTTATCCGGAAGTTTCAATTTACAATGGTTCTGGCAGTACAGACGAAGCCGAGAACTTTGCTTGCAGTGCTCCTTAAGAGGCCAAAAATGAAATTTGCTCTTCCACTGATTGCAGTTGCGATTAGTTTTCCTGTTTTTGCGCAAAACGAAGAGATCGATCTTACTGGCGTAATCGACATGCATGTTCATGCAGGGCCAGACTCCAGGCCCCGTGCTATGAACGACTGGGAAGCTGTGCGTATGGCACAAGCTGCTGGTTTGCGCGCAGTCCTGCTAAAAAATCATTTCACTATGACCGCCGATCGAGCGGCACTGGCGGTACAACTTGTTCCAAATCTACATGTGTTTGGCGGTGTTGCATTGAATAGATCAGTCGGCGGAATTAACCCTGAAGCTGTGCGCCAAATGGCTGCCTTTAGCGGTGAGCGTGGCAAAGTGGTCTGGCTTCCTACTTTTGATTCTGAGTTCTTTGTAACAAGAGCAGGAACATCTGGTCCGTTTGTGCCGGTTTTGGAAGATGGTAGACCTGTTGCGGGATTGATTGAAGTGTTTTCAGTGGTTGCTGAGAATGATTTGGTATTAGCTATGGGCCATTCATCTCCAGAAGAAGTGCTGGCTTTGATTCCATTCGCGCGAGAACATGGAGTACAAAATATCTTGGTTACTCACGTTTTTGGTCAGGATGCGACTCGCAGCCAGATTCGACAAATGGCTGCGGCCGGAGCAATAATGGAGATGGATTGGTTAGCGGCTTATACCAATCCGCCTCTGCTTGATGATTATGTTGAAGTAATTCAATCGGTCGGAGCTGAAAGCTTTATCATCTCATCCGATTTCGGTCAGGAAGGAAATCCAGACCATGCCACCGGCATGCGCGACTTTATCATTGCCCTGCGTTCGCGGGAAATTAACCAGGAACAAATCGATATAATGGCTAAATATAATCCGGCGAAATTGTTAGGCTTGGATTGAACTGTACCAGAGCATATTGCCTGGACCATTCCCCGCCTCTTCTTAAGGTTTTCGTATGGAAAACTCACAGAAAAAGCCTCATGACAGTTACGGGACTGCAACAAAGCATATCGCCCTAGTGCGTTTCGCAGGAGATCTAGAGCATCTGCTTGCTATTCAAACTTGCCAAAACCGCGATTGAGGCGTAATTTCCTGACTAATGAAACGCATGAATCGCTTGTAACATAATAAAAAGAGGTATTTTGAATGATGATTCAAAGCACTCATAAGAAAGCAGCATGGTTAGTTGTATTGATGGGCGTTTTTGCTGCACCATCGTTGTTAGCGCAAACAGAAGTAATCCCCCGCCTGCCTAATGGGCTTCCCGATATGCAAGGCACTTGGGATTTTCGCACTATCACTCCCTTTCAGCGTCCCTCGGCACTGGGTGAACAGGATGAATTCCTCACCGTAGAAGAATTCGCAGAATTCGAAGCTGCGGAGGTAGTGCGCCGCGATCGGGACAATTTTACCGATACCACAACCACTGGTGACTATAACCAGTTCTGGTATGACCGCGGAGAAGAGTTGCTGGATGACCGTCGTACTTCTCTCATTACTGACCCTCCTACTGGGCGAATTCCAGAATTGACTGAAGCTGCCCAGCGGAGAAATGCTGAGCGCAGAGAACTAGCTCGACTAGCTGAGGGAATCGAAGTTCGACCTTTGGCAGAACGATGCATTATGGGATTCAATTCCGGGCCTCCTATGATTCCGAGTGCGTATAATAATAATGTTCAAATCATACAAACTGATGATTATTTCCTTATCCATAACGAAATGGTTCATAACGTTCGGCCAGTACGTTTGGCTGATACAGCCCACCGCGATACTCCTCGCAAATGGGAAGGAGATTCGGTAGGAAATTGGGAAGGGGACACCTTAGTTATCGAAACCAGAAACTTCGCCCGTGAAACAGCCTTTGGTAACTCGTCGGCGAATATGCATCTCATCGAAAAATTCTGGATGATCGATGCAGAAACACTTGGTTATGAATTCACAGTCGAAGATCCAACAACCTGGACGGCACCTTGGACTGTAATGTTTCCAATGCGCAGAGGAGAGTTGCCAATCTACGAGTATGCTTGCCATGAGGGAAATTACAGTATGGCTGGCATTCTTGCCGGATGGAGAAGACTTGAGTCTCTAGGTCAATCAGGTCAGCAAGATTAAAGGTAGAAGTTCACTAGCAAAAGAAACTATGTAGTAAAGGGTCTGAGTGATTTAATTGCTCTGGCCCTTTTTCTTGCTTTCGTTTTGATGCACGCCCGAGACCTGTTGAAGTAATTGATTTAATTGGGTTGACTGACGGTGGTAGAAGCCGCGACAACCGGAGATATCAACCCGCAGGAACAACTGTTCGAGATAACTTGACCTTATTTAGCAGTAAAAGTAGCGGCGGAAATTACTTAATTTTAGTGCCGGCGAGTTCAGCGATTGCTGACAAAGTAGTTTGAGCAGCGTTTAGACCTAAACGAAAATCATCATTATTAAATGTAGTCCAAACATCCAGCGGTGTATGCCAAGTTGGATTCCATCCAGCTCCAGTGTGCGTACCACGTTCATTTTCCCGTAAACTAATTGATGGCACTTCATTCATAAAAGGAGTGGAATCAGTGTTAGTCATGTGAGGACCAACTGTGGCCGGGTAGTCGGTGTTGTATTTGTCAGCGGAAGCTTTAAACATGAAGGCGAGACGCATTGATTCTTCAGCTAAAACAGAATTGGATTGAAATTCGATGTTCACATCAGCTTCGGGACGTTGGTCTCGACTAACTGTCCCATCCGCTCTTGGCGCGCCATGATCCCAAAGCATCATGTCGTGTTGAATCATTCCTAACCAACGGGGTTCAGGATACCTGCCAGATCCAGGTGGGTTTTCAATTCCCTGTAAACTTTTGCGTTGCTCAACATAGGCGTAAGAACCATTCAGCCCAGTTTCTTCATTGTTCCAAAGTGCGAATCGAATAGATACTTCAGTATCTACATCAGGCGAATTGAAGATGCGAGCTAGTTCCATTACCAATGCTGTGCCCGATGCATCGTCATTAACCGCTTCGTTAACACCATGACCATCCATATGGGCGCCGAGAATGTACATCTCGTCTGGGCGAGTTGTACCGATTTTCGTGCAATACACTTCTGTGCGAGGACCGTTTACTGGTTCTTCCCGATTAAGTTCGCGAATCCTCTCATCAGGTTGGGCCATCAAATCACGATTAACTCCGGTCTGAGCACGGTAACCATAAATAGAAGAACCGCCAGGTCCACTGCCATTGCGTCCAACTATTCCTCCAGTCGAAGTAGTTAAATCGACCATCTCATCCGATTGTGATCTGCGCTGGCGGGGAGGGCGTGGTTCAGGATCAAAAACGTAATGGAGGCGTTCCGTATTTGTGCATCCTACTGCTTGGAGTTGTTCCTCGATCCAATCTATCGCACGTCGGTTACGTTCTGTTCCTTGTCTTCGATCGCCGAATTGCGCCAAGCCTTTTATGACCGCTTTATAGCTTTCAAGATCGAGTCTATTAACGAGCTTTTGAATGGGATCATCTTCGTCATCCTGGGCATAGGTGCTGCTTACTCCCATTGCAACTGCTGCTGCGAGTATGATGATTTTTGACAGGCTTTTTTTCTTGTACATGCTGCGCTCCAGGCTTGATACGAACTGTTCCGAGAGCATAAGCAAGCTTGGCCTTTGAGTCTAGTTGATGAATAATTGGTTCAATGCTCTCTAAGGGAAAACATGAATGGGGAAGCCATCGGCGCTTCGGTAAGCTACTAGGCGCTCCCGAGCTATGTAAGTCTAAAGTCGATGAATAAGAATAGGTGTGAAAATGAAACGCAGAACATTTTTAGCGAACAGTGGCAAATTAGGTTTGGCGCTGTACTTCCCTTATACATTAAATAAGCAAGTATTCGCCGCATCGATGCCATCTGATCTAACTAGTTTAACTGCCATTGAGCTTTCAACAGCAATTCGCGAAAAAGAAGCTAGCTGTGTTGAGGTCATGCAGGCGTACCTGGATCGCATTCACAAGTACAACGGCACCTATAACGCTATTGTCAGCTTGCAGGCTGATGATGACTTGCTAGCACAAGCCAAAGTGGCAGATGAAGAATTGGCAAATGGCAACTACATCGGTTGGATGCACGGAATGCCCCACGCAGCAAAAGATTTAACCGCAGTTAGAGGAATTCCGTATACCAGTGGTTCTCCAATGTATAGAGATCGAATTCCTGATCGAGACAGCGCCTTGGTGGCGCGCATTCGCAATGCAGGTGCGATTTTTATCGGTAAGACAAATACGCCGGAATTTGGTCTCGGCTCTCAATCTTATAACCCAATCTTCGGTGCTACAGGCTCTGCCTATAATCCAGAATTAACTTCTGGCGGCAGTAGCGGTGGTGCAGGATGTGGATTAGGAACCCAGTTATTACCGGTTGCTGATGGCAGCGACATGATGGGATCCCTGCGAAATCCTGGTGCATTCAATAATGTAATTGGTTATCGCCCGAGTACAGATGTTATGAGCGCACGCAATGCAGACCCCAGGCCGCTATCAACATCAGGTCCGATGGGTCGCAACACTGCAGACACTATTCAGTTGCTCAAAACAATTGCAGTTAAAGACATTGGCGATTCTTTTAATCCCTTAAGTCTTGCTGACAAGAAAATTGCTTGGCTGGGTGACTTGGATGGTTATTTGGCGCTAGAAGATGGAATCACACAATTAAGTGAATCGAGCTTGTCTATGATAGCGGATGCTGGCGCCGCAGTTGAATCGGTCATGCCCGATTTCAATTTCGATAATCTCTGGTTTAGTTGGACGACTCTTCGACATTTAGGCCGAGCCAATATGAAACGCTTTTACGATGACCCTGCTACGCGAGATATGCTGAAACCCGAAATGATCTGGGAAATTGAACAATCGGAAATTCTCACTGAAGGCGATCGTGCTCGTGCCAATGCTTATCGAGGCGAATGGTTAAGAGAATTAGATCGACTCTTTATGCAATATGATTTTCTGGCCATACCAACGGCGCAGGTTTTTCCTTTTCCGAAGACGACGAGTTGGCCAACTGAAATCGCAGACCGCGAAATGAATACCTATCACCGGTGGATGGAGATCGTGATATTGGGCAGTCTTGGAGGCCTACCTGTGATTAATGTTCCGGTTGGGTTCGACGCGCAAGGAAGACCTATGGGAATACAAATCATGGGCAACTTTGGTGAAGATAAGAAAGTGTTGGAGTTTGGTCTTGCCTACGATCAGATTACTGATTTTTTGAATCAGCGGCCACAAATGAGAGAGGTGTAAAAGGAGCTAATTTACTAGTTATGAAGTTGTCAGCAGTATTTGTTTTTTTTATGGCTATTTGTAGTTCAACGCTAGCGCAAGACTATGAGGTTCCACGAACAGAAAACGATCAGCCTGATCTTAATGGCATCTGGAACTTTAACGATTCGACCCCATTTGAAAGGCCGGATCGTTTTGGCACGCGAGAGTTTCTCAACGCAGAAGAATTAGCCGCTCGAGATCAAAGGTTGGCGACCGGTCAGGATAGAAGGGATGCGAGTGAAGCAACGGTATCTGAACGGGTCATGAACGTGCCGACAAATGATACAGGTGCTTACAATTTGTTTTGGTCTTATTATGATGAACCTTATCCTAATGATCGTACTTCACTCATCATTTATCCTCAGGACGGAAAAATTCCAGCTACTCAGCCAGGAGTAATAACACAACTTTCTCCACCGGGATCTAATCCCTGCAATTATGGCGGAGTAGTAATTTCAGATAGACCAGTGCGAGTGTCATGGGGAGGAATATCCTGTGATAGGCCGGAAGATTTCGGTCTAGCATCTCGCTGTATGGCTTTCCCCCAAACCTTTCCTCCCCATATAAAAGCTAACTCATACAATAATAATTTGCAGATTGTACAAACCAAAGATCACGTCATGATTCGATCAGAATTAGGAAATGATCCACGGATTATTCCACTGGACGGGCGTCCATTTCTCAACGAGTCAATTCGCAGTTGGACAGGTTCTTCCCGCGGCCACTTTGAAAGGGATACTCTGGTTGTGGAAACGCGAAACTTTACTGGAAAGCTGGCGAGCCTGTTCTTACGCACTAATTCCTATGGCAGTGCTGAAAACTTGGTACTTACAGAGCGTTTTACCCGGGTGGACGAAAATGCGCTGGATTACGAGTTTACAATCGATGACCCCACTACATTTGTTGACCGGATTACGGTAAAAACAAATATGTCCAGGCTGGGCGCGCCGATGTATGAATTTGCCTGTCACGAAGGAAATTATGCGCTGGAAAACATGTTGCGTGCCGCCCGAATTGTCGAGCAACAATAAATGTTGCTAAGGAGCCCTGCTATGAAAAAAGTTTATTTAGTTATGCTTAGCCTGCTGGCAACCAATTGTGTCGCACAGGAAACTGATTTAAATAGTTTGCGTCTTATCGATGGATTTTCTGTTTCAATCTATGCGGAAGTTGAAAATCCGCGACAGTTGGCACTGGGATCCAACAATACGGTATATGTTGGTAGTTTGCGTGGGCGAGTCTTTGCGATAACTAATTCTGATGGAGCAGGCCATGGTGACAATGTGGTTATGGTTGCGGAACGACTCAATACCCCTAATGGAGTTGCTTACCATGATGGCGATCTTTATATCGGTGAAATTGGACGGATAAGCAAGATTGAAAATATTGATAATAAATTAAGCGGAACGTCACCAACAATTACAGTGAATGATTCACTACCAAATCGCAGACATCATGGCTTCAAATTTTTGGAAATAGGTCCGGATAATAAAATTTATTTGCCAGTAGGAGCGCCCTGTAACGTTTGTGAGGAAGATGCAATATTTGCAACTATTTTAAATATGAATCTTGATGGCAGCGATTTACAAATAATTGCTAATGGAATAAGAAATACTGTTGGTTTCGATTTTCATCCTGAATCTGGCGATCTCTGGTTTACCGATAATGGTCGGGATATGTTAGGTGACGATTTGCCCGCTTGTGAGATAAACAGGTTAAGTAGTTTTGGCCAGCATTTCGGTTTTCCTTATATTCACCAGGGTGACTTGCCTGATCCGCGTTTCGGTAGCGGTCGCAGCGCGGCGGACTATACGCCACCAGTGTTAAAACTTGGCGCCCATGTAGCGCCTCTCGGTATTGCCTTTTATCGAGGCGATTCTTTCCCCTCCAGCTACAGCAATACTGTTTTCTGGGCGGAACATGGTTCCTGGAATCGGTCGCGGAAGAACGGATATCGCGTAATGATGGGCCGGGTCAGCAACGACAACACTACAATTATTTCTAATGAGCCTTTTGTGGAAGGATGGTTGCAGGGGCAACGCAATTGGGGACGTCCAGTTGATGT
This sequence comes from Pseudohongiellaceae bacterium, assembly GCA_045565735.1. GTDB lineage: Bacteria > Pseudomonadota > Gammaproteobacteria > Pseudomonadales > Pseudohongiellaceae > UBA9145. The sequence continues at coordinate 16,022 of JBJLER010000099.1, read as the reverse complement.
ACTGAATATGCCTGATGGATCTGTATTAATTTCTGATGATATGGCAAACGTGATCTATCGAATTGATTACGAAGGATAGAAAGACAACGATGATTTCCCCCAAATCCTCTTATTTGACGATCTTTGCATTTGTTTTGCTAATACCTGTCAATGAATCTTTGGGACAAAATGGAAATGAATTTCGCAATCCGGGTGCTGAAGTTCCGCCAGCGGCAGATCGCCCTGAGGGTGTAATTGAAGTCGATGCGATTTTCGATGGTTATTCTGTTAACTATATAAACGATGTTGTCTACGCAAGTTATGGAGCGCGCGATGTTGTTTTAAACTTATTAATGCCGACTCTAAATACAAACGAACCATTTCCATTGGTGATGTTTGTACAGGGTTCAGCCTGGTTGCCACAGAATGTTTATAGCACTTTGCCAATATTTGTGGATCTGGCTCGAACTGGTTATGTCATAGCAAGTATAGAATACCGCCACTCAAGGGAAGCAATCGCGCCAGCTCAAGCCCAAGACGTCAAATCCGCGATTCGCTTTATGCGCGCCAATGCAGAACGCTATAACATCAATCCAAATAAAGTTGCTATTTGGGGAACATCCTCTGGTGGTCATTTGGCAGCATTGACTGGAACAAGTGATGGCGAGGAATCATTTTTAACGGCAGACAATTTAGAGCAGCCAAGTAACGTTCAAGCAGTGATCGATTTTTTTGGCCCAACGGACTTTCGTCGCATGGACGATCATCCCAGTCAGATCACCCATGACAATCCGGGCTCGCCGGAATCCTTGGTAGTGGGAGGGCCGATTCAGGAGCCAGAACAGGAAGCCCTGGTAAATTCTTACAATCCGATTACTTACATCCGAGCAAATAAAGAAATACCGCCTTTTCTAATAATCCATGGTGATGTTGATAATCTGGTACCGTTTAATCAAAGTGTGTTGCTATACAATGCTTTGCGGGAAGCAGATAAAGAAGTTACTTTTTATCGCATAAATGGCGGAGGCCACGGGCCTGGAATCTTTTCAAATGCAATGATGTCAATTGTGAAAGAATTTCTCGATCTGCATCTCGATTAGCCACAAGAAGATAGCTATATTTAGTTCAATCGCAACTATTCCAACTTAGCTTTTCTTATCTCTTTCTACTTATCGCTCTCTAAGCAGTTGTCATGGGCGAAACCAAAACACAAGACACTAGTCTTGCTTTAATCAGCGAAAGAAACATTCTGATCGAAGAAAAAGACGATCGGTCAGTTAATCCTGAGCAATCAGCCTTCATAGATTGCTGCGTTAACTCCATCGAACACCGGTCGGGCTGGTCCATACCTACTTAAACTTCCCGTTCCCAAATACAACACTGACACTTACAAAGCGGATAATCGATATGACGAGGGCCAGCTAGGTATTGTTGTCGTGTGAATTTGAATACCTTGTAACGATGGTAAAACACACAGGCTAGCAACGCTGTCGCGATCAGCAGCGCTGGTATTGTTGCTGAGAATGCGAGTATCACTTGCCAAGTCATTTATAGTTATTCTTTGTTATGGATCCCTGACGCAGCTTTCCCCAGGGGGTACTTTAACCATAGACCGTTTTGGAACGATTTGAACTTTAAACCCGGAATGGCACATTTCTTGGATTGCCTAATTTTAATCGTTGGATTGGCGTTGGACTTTAAAGGAACTGATCGATAGAGTTGTCTAACGCTGCAATTACTCGACATTAATAACAATAAGGAGCTTGAGATGCGTCCGCTAAAGCTGATAGTTCCAGTAATTTCCTTTGCTGCTCTGGCTTTCTTTTTTCCCACAAGTGCTCAGCAAGCTCTTCCATTTGTTTCCGAAGCTCAGTTCCAAGAGTGGCTCGACAATTTAAACAATTGGGGTCGCTGGGGGGCAGGCGACGAAATTGGCACCCTAAATTTAATTACTCCACAAAAACGCAAAGAAGCTGCGGGGCTGGTGCAGAGTGGGATAACAGTTTCATTGGCGCGCAATTTGGATGATGTGGAAAGCATCGACAATCCCTGTCCGGTTGAATGGGAAATGGCCAATGCATCTCCAAGTGGTGCCAGCGATCGAATAACCTTTCGCTGCATACATGGACCAGGTGTAACCCATATAGATGGTTATGGTCATCGCTTCTTCGACGGCAAGATGTGGAATGGAATCGAAATGGAGCAAACGGTGACCATGGAAGAAGGAGCAACAGTAAATGCCGTATTAAATATGAAAGATGGCATTGTTACCCGTGGTGTGTTGTACGACATTCCGCGCTCGAAAGGGGTTGATTTTCTTCCTGGTGGCTACCGCGTAACCGTCGCAGATCTAGAAGCTTGGGAAGAATTATCCGGAGTAAAAGTTGGGCCTGGTGATGCTATGTTGTTTCGTTGGGGGCGTTGGGTAAAACGTGAGATAGATGGGCCATTCAATACCTGGGACGAAGCAGCGGGCTTGGACAACAATGTTATTCCCTGGCTGCGCGAAAGAGATGTAGCCATAATTGGTTGGGAGACTCCAGGCTATACGCCGCGACTAGAGGGAGATTTACCTACGCTGGCGTTGCATGATTTCGCATTGACTATGTTAGGTATTCCACTGATCGATCGCGCGGACTTAGATGCTTTGGCTAACATGGCAGCTTCACAAAATCGTTGGGAATTCATGCTTACCATTGCACCATTACCAATTCCAAACGGGACTGGATCGCCAGTTAATCCTATAGCAGTTTTTTAGAGGAGTGAGTCATGGCATCGACGCGTAGAGATTTTATTAAAACTGCTGGCGTTGCCGCAGCAACACTTAAGAGTATAAAGCCCAGGACAACTTTTGCTCAGGCTGCCATAAAAACTGTGCAAACTGATGTATTGCAAATCGCTTATGAAGAACACGGGACCAGTGATGGATTTCCTATCATTCTCGTACATGGATTTCCATACGATGTACGTTCCTTCGATGGAGTGCCCGCTCCGCTAGTCGATGCAGGTTTTCGCGTATTGCTGCCTTATATTCGCGGCTATGGTGAAACCCGATTCTTGGATCCCGATACGCCGCGTATGGCTGAACAGGCGGCTATTGCCCAGGACCTCGTGGACTTTGCTGATGCCCTAGGCATAGACCTATTTGCAGCTGCAGGATTTGATTGGGGTAACCGAGCTATTTGTATTACTTCGATACTGCATCCCGACCGAGTTATTGCCCAAGTCGCCTGTGGTGGTTATTCAGTCCAGGACACAATCACTCCTAGTGCTCCGGCACCGGCCCGTTTCGAAGCTCTGCTCTGGTATCAGTGGTATTTGAATACGGAGCGAGGGATTCTAGGTTTAACGGAAAATCGCCACGATATTATTCGTTATCTCTGGGACACCTGGTCGCCAGCATGGGACTACAGTGATGAAGATTATGCGCGCTCGGCTCCTTCATTCGACAATCCAGATTTCGTCGATATCTGCGTTCACTCTTATCGCCACCGACATGTTAATGCACCCGGCGAGCAAAGATTTCTCGAAGTAGAAAGTCGTCTCGCTGAACGGCCAGTTATTTCTGTCCCTGCAATAGTCTTGCGCGCTGCACAAAGCGGCTTTGGCCCGCCTTCATCAGATCCAACTGGAGATCAGGCGCGATTTTCAGATTTGCGTGGCAGGAGAATTGTGGAAGGTGCGGGTCACGATTTACCTGCGCATCGGCCAGACTCTGTGGTCGATGCATTACTGGAGTTACTTGCTTAGAATTTAGCTCGCGATAGCGAAGTCGTTTGTACGAAAGGGTGGCCTGAAACTATTGTAAACTTGAGTTTTTAAGGGTTTCTCCAACGTCCAGATATGAAAAAGCGCCATGACAACGGCCGACGCTTTAGTGGTAATTACCAGAGGTTTTATCGAACTAGCGTTCGGAATTTTGTTTTTCTAGGTTCCTGGCTACGGAAAGAATATTGATCAAACCGTAATTGCCTTCGTGACACGCAAACTCATAAATCGGTTGATCACCTCGAATCATTGGATAGGAAACTGTCCAGTCACTTTCCCAAGTTGTGTCGTCCATAACTTTTAATGTGTATTCCAATTGGTCTCCGTTATTGCGACGAAAACGTTCTTCAATTTCCAAATCGACATTGGCGCGACGAAAGCTGGATTTTTCTGCAAAGTTTTTGGTACGAATGACTAATGTATCTCCCTCCCAGTGCCCGCGAGAATCACCGTGCCATTGTTGCAAGGAATCTGGGAGATGAGGACGACCATCGATTGGAATGATTCGGACCTCATGAATCATTTCGATGTATAACATGACATGGGTGGGCGTCTGAATAATTTTCATATTGTTGTTATAGGCCTGAGGTAACATACTCTGAGGAATTCCCCAGGTTATGCATCGCTCGGTCAGGCTTCTATCGATCCAACTGTCGGCAGGACCGCGTCCTTCTCGTGATTTTGCGCGTGCTTCGGCTTTTAGAATAGCTTCCTGGGTGTAAGGCGGAATGTGACCAGTTGCTGGCAAAACCACCAGAGAAGTTTGTCCGGTTGCCACAACTGCCGAGCCATAATCCAGATCTTTAGGATCGTGCACTGAAATGCCACCGCGGCCCGAATCTAAAGGTCGACCATCCGGTCGCGCTGCGCTTGCTGCCTCATAATCTCTTATCTCACCTGGCGTAAAAAAGGCTTTGCCTTCGAATCGCTCCGGACGCTCCAATGGGGTAATAGTGCGTCTATCCCAAACGCCTTGAAGATTAGGATGACCCCAGGGAGTCAGGTCAGCAAGATAAGAGGTCAGGTTCTGATTGAGAGATTGCCCGTAAGTAGAGAGGGATACCAATGCCAGGGCCATAGCAGTGCTTGCACCAGTAAGGAATCGTCGATTGAGCATGGTTGTCTCCAACTATTTTGTTTTCACTTATTCTAGTTTTTTTAGAGTTTTCGAGCCAGTGCCATAATATTATCATTCCATCAGTGTTCTTTTCGATCGCGCCTTTCTCTGAAGAATATTTCGCGAGACGATTTTGCTGGCTAATTTTGTTTGGCGAGATAGGAGAGCGTAAATAGTACGGTAATCGTACCCGTCACTTCTCCAGCTGCTCCTATTTCATCCCTGTCCCATAAAAGCCCTTAAATTCGATGTTCTTCTAGTACGCGTTGATTGAGTGTAATGCCGTAGCCTGCCCTATCAGATACAGCAATCTCGCCATTAGAGAATGTCTCGGCAGGTTCGATTAGCGTGGCCCTCCAAAGTTGCTCCCCCCATTGGTACTCCAGAATATCGAAATTAGGGAGCGCCGCACAAAGCGCAACCGATGCCGCTGTAGAAATTGGGCCACTTGGATTATGAGGGGAGACCAACACGTTAAATGTTTCTGCTAATGCTGAAATTTTGATGGCTTCCCACATCCCGCCACAGTGTTTTACGTCAGGCATAATGATGTCTACTGCTCGCCGCTCGCACAGCGGTCGAAATCCTTCCATTCCAAACAAGAATTCTCCTCCTGCTAATACCTGGCTAATTGCTTCGCGGATAGTCTTGGTGTTTTCAGTTTGAGTCGGCGCAACTGGCTCCTCATACCAGCTTAGATTAGCTGCTTCTAATTCGCGGGCTACATCGATGGACATTTGTGTATCGAAGAAACTGTGAGCATCGATCTTAATCGCGATGTCATCACCAACTCGGTCTCGCATCGCGTAAATACAATTGACGCCTAGTTGTTTTGCGGCTTGAACTTCTTGTGGGGGTGAATCAAGCGAAGGAAAGCCATCGAATGGTGCGGCTTTAATTGACTTGAATCCATCGGCAACTGCTCGTTCTGCATTGTCGGCAAAACCTTCTGGTCCGCGATCGGAAGTGGCGCGATTAATATTGGCATAAACCGGCAAGCTCTCGTGCAACAGTCCGCCAACTAAATCATAAAAAGGTATTCCTAAGGATTTTGAAGTCAGATCCCATAGTGCTTGTTCGATTGCACTAAATGCAGTCGCCAGCACACGATCGCCAGAAGCAGCGAGCTCCCAACCTCGCTGTCGATACTGTTGTATGTCGAATGCCGACTCGCCTTCAACCATTCGATAAAACTGATTGAGCTCATTCAATTCTGTGCGCCTACCAAGAGAAGCTTCGCCAATTCCAGTTACGCCATTGCTGCCGGTAAGGCGCACGATAATCCAACTGGTTCGATTAGTGACGGAAACCGTATACACATCTATGTTTCGTACCTGCACATTGCGATCTGCGGCTGTGCTCTGTGCGAAAACATTACTTAGAGGAATGGTGGCTACAGAACCGAGAAAAAGAGACGCTTGTTGAACAAAACGGCGACGTGATTGCACGATTGGCGATTTCATAGTTTTGTTATCTAATGAATTTAATCATGGCTCCTAATTCAAATAAGTCTGCAAAGTCACTATTAAAAAATTCTAGTAGAGACGATTTCGCTGAATCTTTCCGTGAAACCTGATTCCTGCTAGTCGATTTTGAAACCTGACTCAATGCCTCCGGTAAATCTAGCAGTTATGTTGTAAAGCATTGCACCAACACCACCGGCCACAAACCCGACTGCAGAAAAAATTAACGGCATTCCTATTAGCGCAAGAAAAGCGAGTGCGGTTCCTAAATTCAAGTTGCTAGTAAATAGCTCGTAAAGGAAACCGCCAAAGGAATAAAGAATCCCGCAAATAAATCCTGCAACGGACATAACTAACCCAATCAGTTTGGCAAAGAATAACACCTCTATACTTTTTAATTTCGCCATAATCTCCATTTTTCGATTTGCTCAATAAAGTGAGCAGCTTTTTTGCTGGTTATAGATTATTTGATTCTGTTCCAAAGACGCCCAGGTCGGATTGCCCATCACAATTTATATTGAGTCTGTTTAATGGATTTCTGAATTAGTTTTTCTATCAAAATTAAAACGTAATCCTCTATTATTTTTATAAGAGGGTAATCATGCTTGCGAATCAAACCAAAAACCAAGGCATAGAATGCGTTAAGAAAATAAGTTAGATAGTGCGATGAGTTTGATTTCGTAAATTTAGTGAGTGAGTAGTTAGCAATCGAACTCTAAGTTATCTTGTTTGTGCTTCTTGCTCAGTGCGTTCCCGCGCATCCCTTTCCCAATAACGCCCAAGATCTTCACCTAAAGTAGTATTCGCACCTAATGTTTCCAGGTGGTCGGCAATATGGGGAAGAGTTTGCAATGAACCAGCGCGATATTCGCCTTGAGATGCAATTAACCAGGGCGTTTGGCCACGATTATTTATTGCATTGATATCCGCTCCTTGTGTAACTAAATAACTGAGGAGTTCTTCTCCAGCCAAATAAACTGCGCCGTGCAGCGCTGTTTGATTGCGTTGGTTTTTTGCATTGATTTCGATGCCAAGTTCCAAACACTTTTTAACGGCCGGGAGAGCAGCCTCCTGCAGAGCCACAATGTTGTCATCAAACCAGCGGCGATTATATTTATCCTGCCCTTCAACAAAGTCGGCACCCGCAGCAACCATAAGCGGTGTTGTTCCATCATTCGAATTAATAAAAGGATCCGCTCCTCCCTCTATTAATAAATCCATCATTTCTAAATCGTTGTATCCCGCTGCTAAGAAAAATGGCGTTGCGCCAAGTTTGTCTACTGATAGTCCGTTATCGATAAGAATCACGCGAGAAAAAACAGGCATATTGCGCGCAAGTTTCGCATCGGGATTGGCGCCACTTTCAAGTAATGCATTTGCCAAGGCATGCATTTGATGCTGAACAGCAGAATGAAGCGCTGTGCGGCCTGCGCCATATAGGTCAGGGTCGGCACCATTCTCTAATAAGAAGATCGCCATTTCTTCATGCCCGCTATCGATAGCTACCATCAATGCGCTGGCATTAGTTTCTGGTATCAATGCCCAGCGGGCATTGGTATTGCCTGAAATGCCATCGGGGGCAGATTCATTTGCGTCAGCGCCTTTATTAAGCAGCAACTTACCCAGCCCTATATTGCCTTGTTGTGCAGCGAATAAAAGCGGCGTGTAATTGTTTTGAGACCGAGCGCTTACCAATGCGCCTCGATCGATTAATAGTCTTGCTGCATCTAGATGACGTTCTGCTACAGCCATCATTAAAGCTGTATGGCGCTTGTTATTCTCAGTAGCGTTGGGGTTTGCGCCTGCTGAGAGTAGTAGCTCCATGACTGCAGTGTTGCCCACGTGAGATGCAATCATTAGAGAAGTCTCACCAGAAGATCGTGCTGCATTTACGTCAGCACCCTTATCAATCAGCAAATCAACTAAAAGGGGGTTTGCATTCAGAGCTGCTAGTGAAAGAGGAGATACTCCGTGGTCATCGCTGGTATTAGGGTTTGCACCCTGACCTAATAAAAGTCCGGTGATGCGTTCATCGTTGCGGTAAATAGCCCAATGCAAGGCTGTCGCGCCGTCACCCTGCGGTTCATTTATGTTAACTCCCTGAGCGAGAAGTCTTTCTACTTCATCGGCATTTTGATTTTTAGTGGCTTCAATAAGTGGAGTTTGCGCCATTACCGCTGAGGGCCAGGTTAGAAAAAGGGAGATAAGAATGTTGTAGATACTGCAGCGAAGTTTCATGGCTTTAATATTTTCAGTTTTCTGCTCAAAACCAATAATCAATGGGTATTTCCGATCAAACGGTATCATTCTGGCTTTTGACATACAAGAGGTGAATGGCTATAGTCAATTTAGAAAAAAGCCAAAAAAAATAAGGTGTTAGCTGCTGAATAGTTCGGCCTTGACCCTGATTAGAAGTACGTGAAGAAAACAAAAAGGTAATTTCTAACTTGTCATTCTTAAATAGAATATTCGGACCATCAGTGGGGCTTGGGTTGGCAGCACTAATTGTGACTGCGTTTCATAACTTTCCTCTTTTAAGCCAAAAAAACCATGCACAAGATCTTGCTTCCGCTCAAGCAGATCAATATCAACAAATGGTCGACCAGTATTGTGTGGTTTGCCATAACGAGCAACTTGCAAATTCTGGAATGATTATTCCGGAAGTTTCATTAGAGTCAATTCCTCATGATGCAGAAATCTGGGAAAGGGTAATTCGCAAACTGCAAACTCGCGCGATGCCGCCATTGGAAATGCCGCGGCCAAGTGAAGCGCAGTATCAAGGGTTTGTGGGGTTTCTTGAAAATATAATTGATGGCGCGGCAGCGGCTCAGCCTAACCCTGGGCGTGTGCATGCATTCCACCGTTTAAATCGACGTGAGTACCGGAATGCGATTCGGGATATTTTTGATTTGGATTACGATGCCTCAGCACTGCTGCCTCCCGACGATTCCGGTTATGGGTTCGATAATATCGCCGACGTCTTATCTGTCTCGCCAATGTTAACGGAGCGTTATTTGGGAGCGGCGCGAAAAATTAGCCAACTTGCGGTCGGAGACCCAACACTCACACCTAACACTGAAATTTTCGAAGTCGATAAATTATTACGCCAAGATGTGCGTGTGAGCGAAGAATTGCCATTTAGTTCACGCGGCGGAATTTCGGTAAACCATTATTTCCCGGTGGATGGCGAGTATATTGCGCGTATATTTCTGCTTCGAACTTACAATGGAATAATTCGAGGCTTGCATGAATCTAATGATTTAGAAGTTCGTTTAGATGGTGAGTTAATCGAAACTATAAAAGTAGGAAGACAGCCTGGTGAAGAAAATGGCAACGGTCCTGATGTTGAGGGTGTGGAGGTAAGTTTCACTGCTAAGGCTGGTCCTGCGAATCTTGGTGTAAATTTTGTCGATGATAGTGCGTTGTTTGAAGGAATGCTGAGACCTTACTACGCGATTACTAGTTACGAATATGCCGGTGATCGTGTCGAGAAAACTGGCATAGCGCGGGTCGAATTACGTGGCCCTTATGGCGAATTGTCCAGGGGCGATACTCCGGCCCGCCGCAAGATATTCGTGTGTCAACCAGCCTCATCTGAAACTCAGGATGAAGAACAATGTGCGAGTCAGATTATCGATAACATCGGCCGGCTCGCCTATAGGCAGACTTTGTCCGACATCGAGCTGCAAACCCTAATGGGATCCTATCGGGCGGGAAGAGCTGAAGGTGATTTTGATAATGGTATAGAAATGGCACTGCGTCGTATCCTGGTTAGTCCTAATTTCCTGTTCAGAGAACTACAGGATCCTCGGGATGGGCAAGAAGGCGACGCATATCAAATCTCTGATGTAGAACTTGCTTCCCGGCTTTCTTTCTTTTTATGGAGTAGCATTCCAGACACTGAGTTATTGAATTTGGCAGAATCCGGACAGCTGAGGAATACCGGAGTACTGGAGCAGCAAATAGGGCGCATGCTGGCTGATAGTAGAGCTGATCAGTTAATCGCAAACTTTACTGAGCAATGGCTGTACCTGAGAAATATTTATCTAGTTACCCCAGACCCAACGGAGTTTCCTGACTTCGATTCTAACTTGCGCTTAGCGATGGCTCAGGAAGCTTCTTTGTTTCTTAAAAGTCAGTTCCGGGAGAACCATTCTGTATTGGATTTGCTGACATCTGGTTACACTTTTTTAAATGAGCGCTTGGCCAAGCACTATGGCGTCGAGGGAATTTATGGCACGCACTTCCGCCGAGTTAACCTAGGAAACGATGCCAGAACAGGCTTGTTAGGAAAGGCCAGTATCTTGACCGTGACATCTTATGCTCATCGAACATCGCCCGTTGTTCGAGGAAAGTGGCTATTGGAAAATGTGCTCGGTACACCACCACCACCTCCACCACCGGACGTGCCTGCTCTCTCGGAAAATGAAGACAAAAATGCTAGGCCTTTGTCGGTGAGGGAGAGGATGGAAGCCCATCGCGCTAATCCCGTTTGTGCGAGCTGTCATAAAGTTATGGATCCACTTGGATTTGCACTCGAAAATTTTGACGGCATTGGCCGTTATCGTTCAATAAGCGAGTCAGGCGACCCTATTGATACTTCTGGCACATTAGCTAATGGTGTAGCCGTAGAGGGGCCATTAGATTTGCGCGATGCTTTGATTTCGGAACCGGAGGTTTTCACGACAACGGTCGTGAACAAATTATTAACCTATGCTTTAGGGCGGGGAGTGGAGTACTATGACGCCCCAGCAGTAAGGCGAATAGTGCGAGGTGCCGCGCCAGACAATTATAGTTGGTCGGCAATCATCGCAGGAATTGCAAATAGCACGCCCTTCCAGATGAGGAGGATCGAGGCACAATGATAATTACAAAAAAAGCCTTGCCGCGCCGAACTTTTATCAAGGGAGTTGGTGCAGTTTTGGCACTTCCTTTATTGGAGTCGATGTTGCCCGCTTTGGCGCGAGCAGAGGCACTAAATAAACCAGCGCAACGGCTCTTTGTTGGCTATGTTCCCAATGGCGTTATTATGGATAACTGGACGCCGACTCAAATTGGCAGCGACTTTGTTTTCCCTTCATCTTTAGAGCCTTTGTCAAAGTACAAAGACAAAATCTCAGTGTTATCCGGATTGGCGCTGCATCCCGCGATGCCGCAGCCGGGTGAAGGTACTGGCGATCATGTGCGCGCCTCAGCTGCTTACTTAACCGGCGCCCATCCAAAGAAAACTGAGGGTGCAGATATACATTGCGGTGTATCCATGGATCAGATAGCTGCGAATTACATTGGTGATACAACCCAGATGCGATCATTGGAGATAGCACTCGATCCGAATGAGTTAATCGGTGCCTGTGAAGCAGGATGGAGCTGCGCCTATGCCAATACGCTGAGTTGGCGCAATGAAGTAACACCTCTACCCATGGAGAATCAGCCGCGAGCTGTTTTTGAAAGATTATTCGGTGATTCTGACGATACTTCCCAAGCCGCTCGAGAATCACGTCTGATTGAGGAGCGCAGCATTCTCGACTCACTGTTAGCAGAAGTGGATAAATTACAGAAGACGCTTCCAATTCATGACCGACAGAAAATTGATCAGTATCTAGAAGCAATTCGCGATGCTGAGCGACGTATCGCTATCGCTGAAAAGCAAAATGTCGAATTGCCTCAGATGGAAAGGCCTGCAGGGGGAATTCCTGACACCTTTGCCGAACATGCTCGCCTAATGTTCGACTTACAACTAATGGCGTTTCAGACCGATATTACACGTGTTATTACGTTTATGATGTCTAGGGAAGTGTCACCGCGTAGTTACCCAGAATTAGGAATTCCTGACCCGCATCATGGTTTGTCACATCACCAGGACAATCCGGTGCAAATGGAAAAACTGGCACGCTTGAACAGGCATCATATTGAGCAGTTTGCCTACTTTATTGATAAATTAGCTGCAACACCAGACGGTGATGCGACACTATTGGATAACATAGTCATGCTTTATGGATGCGGAATTAGTGATGGTAATAAGCACTTGCATACTGACTTGCCGTGCTTCGTTGCTGGTGGTGGATCCGGTACTCATAAAGGAGGTCGCCACATTAAGTTTGAGGATGATTTGCCAATCAGTAATCTGCAGCTAACTATGCTGCAAAATTTTGGTGTGGAGCTCGAAACCCTTGGAGATAGCTCAGGAACTATTTCGGGGTTGTTTAATTCCTAGCAATATAAATTTTTAACTCGTAAAAGCTCGTATCACTTTAGTGATGCGAGCTTTTAGTTTTTATGGAACTTGAAGAATTAGAAAAACGACTAATTCCATTTAGTCGTTTTCATTATCGTGACGAGACTGCAGAAGTTGTTGATGTGTTTCGCATGCCGGGACATGCTGGCTTTTCCTATGGTTTTTCAGTCAGACAGGTAGATAATTTTGATAAATGGTATATACGCCTGCCTCCACCTAATGTGAAGTTGCGAGGGACCGCTGATGTATTAAGACAAGTTGCTGTGCTTGAGGTATTACCAGAATCTGTTCCACATTGTGTAGTCCAGTGGTCCAGCGATGACGACCAATGGTTTGGGCGGCCTTATTTTGTAGTCCCTCAGCTGGAAGGTGATATTGTTAGAGTTAAAAGCGAGAGAATTAAAAACTTGTCGTCTGATACCCGCTCTGATATGGCAAGGCAGGCTATTGGTGCGCTAGTAGAGATTCATAGAGTTGACTGGCAGCGAGCGCCTTATTTAGGGGAGCCGGTTTCTTTGCAGTTTGATGTAGAGCGTTGGGATCGTTTTGTTAAGAAAGCAGCTAACCAATCGAAACTTCAACTAGTCCCCGAAGTCAAACGATTGTTGTTGGACAAATTGCCTAGGCAATCCCACCTAGGAATCTTCCATGGTGACTTCCAATGGTCAAATTTATTCTATTCAGATAGGAACGAATTACTTGCCGTTATTGATTGGGAATTGGTTGGTGTGGGAGCAACTTTGAATGACATCGGCTGGTTTGCTACGTTCAACGATCCAGATGCCTGGATGGATACCAATCATGCCAATCATCTAATGCCTCATGCAAAGGAACTAATTGAGATTTATGAAGAAGCCTGGGGAGCTAGCCTTCCCGAGATAGATTGGTTTAGGGCATTAGCAGCTTATAAATTCGCCATTATCACGGGGTTTAATTTAATGCTGCATCGTCGCGGTAAACGCGATGACCCGGTATGGGAGACAACCAAGGATTCAATGGAATCTCTATTGCTAAGAGCAAAGGCTTTGCTTAACTAAAACAAAGGAAAGTTCAATGCTTATGCTAAACTCTCGGCTTTTCATAGATCGAGTTGTGTCGCTTATAAACTCTAATTCGGGGATAGAGTGAAGAAAGAATTAATTTCACGCCGCACTTTCTTTAACTTGCTAAAGGATTCAGCGGGAAAATCAGTAATCTTACTCTCCATGCCAGCGATTCTCGCTGCCTGTCGTGAAGCCCAGCGAGCTCGTTTAGTTGGCGAAGATTTCCTGATTCTTTCCGAAGAAGAAGCGAACGAGTTTGATGCAATTGCTGCACGCATTATTCCTACAACAGCAACTCCAGGGGCGAGACAGGCTGGCGTTATTTACTTCTTTGACCAGGTGCTGGGCGATCGTCGGGAAGAACAACTTGCTTTATTAAGAGAAGGCTTAAGGGAATTGCAAGCAGAAACGTCAGTTCGCTTCGATGCAGCTTATTTCTGTTTATTAGAGGAAGCAAAACAGGATGAAATTTTAGCAAGTATTGAAACCACTTCTTTTTTTAGCACGATTCGGTACCTGAGTGTCGCAGGAATGTTTGCTCTGCCTGAATATGGCGGTAATCGCGATTTTGTCGGCTATCAAGTCATTGGTTATGAGAATCAAGGTGCCTGGACAGCGCCTTACGGATTTTATGATGCTGATTTTGCAGAGAGGGGAGAGTAATAATGGCTCGGGCTCCTTTCGCAAATTTTAACACTCGTGAAGAAGTCGATTTTGTAGTAGTTGGTTCCGGTGCTGCTGGAGGCATCATGGCTAAGGAATTGGCTACCTTCGGCTATTCTGTCGTAGTACTGGAGCAGGGACCGCATTTGCAGGCGCCTGACTTTAAACACGACGAGTGGGGCTATGAGCACAACAACGATTTAGTTTGGAGTACCAGACACGGTAATCGGCAAACTTTCCGACGCAATGAAAATGAAGAAGCAGTGCTTGAAGAACGAGTTTTAGGTTATGCGCACAATGTTGGTGGTAGCAGTGTGCATTACTCAGGAAATTTCTGGCGCTTTCGACCAATCGATTTTATAGAAGCCAGCGTGCGTGGATCCATTGCCGGAACCAACTTTGCTGACTGGCCCATTACCTATGAAGATCTAGAACCTTACTATACTAAAGTAGATTGGGAAATTGGCGTATCTGGTTTACAAGGTCCTTGGGATCCTCCTCGGTCCCGGGATTACCCATGTCCACCAATGCCAATTAAAGGCTCCGATGTTTTATTGGAGCGTGCCGCAAAACAATTAGGGCTCACTCCATATCCGGCGCCAGTGGCGATATTGTCACAACCCCATAATGGCCGCCCCGGTTGTATACATTGCGGATTCTGTAACGGCTATGGCTGTGAAGTGAATGCGAAATCTTCATCTATGGTAACCATGATTCCTTTAGCACTGGCCACCGGCAATTGTGAGCTGCGTATCATGAGCACCGTTTCCCAATTGAATACCAGCGACGCTGGCCGCGTGACGGAAGTGGTTTACTTCGATGAGTCTGGAACAGAACAGGCGCAGCGTACGAAAGCCGTGGTGCTATGTGCTAACGGTGCCGAAACTCCTCGGACCCTGTTGATGTCAGCAAACAGTATGTTTCCAGACGGTTTAGCAAACTCCAGTGGCTTTGTTGGGCAGAATCTTATGTTTAATGGATACTCCTCAGTCGTTGGCTTATTCGATGAGCCAGTAAATGGTTGGAAAAGTGTTCCAACCACACGAGTCGTGCATGACTTTTATGAGTTTGATGAAAGTCTGGGATTCTATGGGGGCGGCGGTATCGATGGCCGCCATCCATCCCAAGGTACCCCAATGGAATTTGCTTTGGACGCACCTAACTTATTTGGTACTCCGAGTTGGGGAGCAGAATTTAAAGATAATCTTGCTTATCAATTCTCCCATTGTGCTGCGTTTGATGGCCATTCGACTTCGCTTCCTTTGGCAACAAATAATGTAACGCTTGACCCTAATTACCAAGACGATTTTGGTAGGCCCGCCATTCGTTGTACTTATATGGACCATCCAGACGATCTTGCAACAATGGAATGGTTTATGAATAAATCCATAGAGTTAATGGAAGCTGTTGGTGCAACTAATATAAGCGCTTCCTACCCTGGTGAAGGCCAGAATGGCAATGTACATTTACTAGGAACTTGCCGAATGGGTGAAGACCCAGCAACGTCAGTTATAAATTCAGACCACCGCGCACACGATGTTCCTAATCTGTTTATGTGCGACGGAAGTTCATTAGTAACAGGTGGTCGTGGACAACCAACCATGACTATTATGGCTCTTGCATTTCGTGCCGCTGATCGCATTAATCAACTTGCCCAGAACAATTCAATCTAAAAAAATCTAGTTTGGACAAGAGATCAAAACACTTATAAAGTTAACGTTACTTTCTACAGGGACTTTGGATGATGTCGAAGC
>JBJLER010000098.1:0-18790 GCA_045565735.1 Pseudohongiellaceae bacterium | reverse complement strand
GTATTCGCAAATTTACCAATCAACCCATTGAGCCAGAATTACTTGAAGAGCTTTTCATTGCCGGACAGGCTGCAGCAACTTCTAGTTTTCTGCAGGGTACAACAATTGTTCGAGTCACTAACCCATCTACCCGCGGAAAGATTGCAGAGTTAGCAGGCAATCAACCTTACGTTGCAGAAGCAGCTGAGTTCATGATTTTTTGCGCCGATTTAAAGCGTGCAGGGAATTACTGCGAAGCCTATGAGAAATCATTCGAAGGAGATTTTACTGAACACTTTATTATCGCTACAGTGGATGTAGCGTTGATGGCACAGAGCCTGGTTACTGCGGCTGAGTCAGTAGGATTGGGGATCTGTTATATCGGTGGTATTCGCAATAATCCTGAATCTGTTTCCGATTTGTTAGAGCTACCTAAAGGGGATATCCAGTTTTTGGACTTTGTTTAGGTTATCCCAATCAAGATCCGGAAATAAAACCACGACTGCCTTTATCAGTTGTTATCAAAAAGGAAGTTTATAATGAAGAAGGTGACAAAGAAGTGATTGAAGACTATGACGAAGTAATCAGGGAGTATTACCGTACTCGCACTGGTGGTGGTCATGGCATTAGCTGGTCTGAACAGGTTGCAATTTTACTCGGTGAAAAATCACGACCGCATATGAAAGGTTTTCTTGCAGAAAAAGGTTTTAAGTTTAAATAATTTTGTGGAAACTACTGCAAAGTTTCGCGTCGATAAGAACCAGTAGATGGCAAGACTTCTTCTAGATCACTCACTTGCGATTCAATCTTTTCAGAAGGCGGGATGGCTCCAGGGCCAAATGCAAATTTAAATTCGCCATTCACCAATCCTCTAATATCATCGGTTACCGACCAACGGGCTATGTAATAGTCAGAAGACGGTAATTCAAAAGGAATTGGTAAAACAAAGCTATTATTCTTGCGGCTGGGATCATATTTAAAACCAATATTGATCCATTCTTCTTCAGCTGTATATAGCGCAAGCTTTAACAACCTAACATCTACACGAAAACTCATTGTCACCATCTTGGGAGGATCGATAAGTACGGCATCATCCTGAGGAAAAGTAACCCCAGGAGTGAGGATGCCATGACTGTGTTGTGCTTGCGCAATTATGGGCGCAACAAGCAGAAAAAGTGTGACGATTATGAATTTGAGTCTGTCCATGATTAAAAGTATCGTTCTAACAAGGTTACAATTTTAGCAAAAAATGAATCCGCGTCATCCAAAATAAACCATACACTGGCGGGATAAGGCGCAGAGTTGACCGCTTTCATCGTAAATTTTGCCGGACTGCTGGGTATAGCCGTCGGCTGCCGCGTCAGCAATGAATTCGAGATAGAACCAATCAGACTTTACTTCCTCCGGCGGAACCACAAACTCCAATGACCACGATAAAGAGCTGGAAGGAATAGGGCCTTGCTCAAAGTAAGAGAGAATTACCGGTGGAGGTATATCGCAAATCGTAACCAATTTTTCTGTTTCCAATCCTGTCATATCGGTTTTGTGCCGAATCCATAAATTTAACTCATTGCGAGGATTGCCACCGAACGGAAGTCCACCATCTACCCAAGAACCTTCAAAGAATTGTAGAAAGCCGGGCACACGTTTTTTGTGGTCCTGAAACTTAACACCCGATTCTTTTGGGGAAGGATTAAAGTCGTGTTGGGCTTTAACTTTTAATGCTTCTCGCGGATTGCCGAATGCAGCCATAGCTTGCAAACACAATTCGCCATTGCAAATTACGTTTCCGCTCATCTGAGTAACATTCCTTCCTTCCCGCTGGATTTCGGCCTCAACTTTTACTTCTCCGGGTGGAACTGGGGCAATAAAAGAAACCATTAATGAGCGTAAAGGTTTTGGGCTGCTGAGTAATTTACGCATGCCAGTAACGGCAAAAGCAGTGGCAATTCCGCCATAGGCTGAGCGACCTTGGGACCAGCTCTCATCGAAAATTGTGGTGTTATCTTCACTTTCTTCCAGACGAGTAAGTATGGAATTCAAATCTGATGACTGCATCTTTTAAACCGTTATTCTGCGGAAGACTTCTCTAAAATTGGCGTCCTCTGTGCTATTCTTCGCATCTAATTTGATTCCATGATTGAGTCAAAGTATTTAGAAAGAACTCGTTGTGAAACTAGGAAAAATACATTTCTTAACTCTGTTCGGAATCGGCGCATTACTGGGCTCTTCAGCAGTGGCTCAACCCTTCGCGCCTTCGGTGCACAGACAACCCGCGGATGTTACAGGAATTGTAGCGAAAACAGAAACTGATCCACCAGATGATGCGGTCTTGTTTGCTGCGCCTTCACTACTTAATCTACATTTCCCAAGTGCTGTCCGTTTAGTAAAGCTGACTTTGCATAATGAGCAGCGGGATTGGGTGGATATTAGCTTTCGTTATTCTCCTAGGCCTCAAGATGATTACGAATGGGATTTGCCGCAATTGGATCCCGCAGTTTATTACACGGCTGACTGGGCTATCCTAGTTGCAAACGATAGATTGGTAAGAGGAAGTTTCAGTTTTTCCTTTGGGCAGGATGCGCAACGCCCTTCAGTTATTAAAGCGGAAGAGGAAGCTCTTTTATTGCAACGCTATGGCGACCCAACAATTCAATATGTACCTACACCACGCACGGATATCATTATTAACCAAGATCCACCACAATATGATCCGCCATTTACTATCGACCTCGACGAAACGTCGACAGACAACAATGACAATTGAAGGTTGGGGGTCAAGACTAACTCTAAGACTATAAGACACAAAAAAGGGCAGTCACGCTGCCCTTTTTTAATATGCTATTAGTTTGCTATTCATCTACATGAACCGTTATGTATGCGTCATGATAGAGACCACCATCATCCGCTCTTCCCCAAAGTATATAACTTCCAGGTTCTTCAAACGTGGCTGTAATATTGTAAATGCCATCCTCAGGAATTTCAGGTGGCAGCCACAATTCTCCCCAAGGCGAATTTGCCGCTGTTCGAGTGTCTTCCCAAGGTTTAGACAGGGGAGGATCAAAGGTGACTTTGCCTTCTCCTCGGTAAACATTCCAGGACAGGAAAAGTCCGTTAATTTTACCAACCGTTACTTGGGAAGGTCGGCGCATCATGCGGCGTTCTAATTCTTCAGCAGTAGTAGCCCGCTCTCTACGTAGTTCCGGCAACCCATCGTCCCAAATGTGGGTTGTTAGATTTACCGGTTCGCCGACCCTGGCTATACGAACGCTATCGCCTTGAATTGTTATAACAGGAGGAACATTGGCGCGTGATTCAGGGCTGCTTGTACCAGCACCGAGCGATCCGGTTTCACTGGCAATAACCATGTTGTCCACCAGGTAATCCTGACGCAAAGTGGCATAGGCTTTCCGCTCGACGCCATTCACTTTAAGTGTCCAAACTAGTTCTCTGTCACCCCAGTCTGAAGGCACAGTTACTTCGAAAGTAAAGCGATTACGTCGCGGTAGGAAATTAGTTGGTTGGCCACGGTCAGCTTCACCAGGGGCAAAGAAATTTTCTTCACCGACAGGAACGTCAGGCTCCTCTTCCCAATTCTCATTCATATACCCAAACATCATATTGAATGTACCGTCGGGATTTGGTCGCCAGCCCTCGAAAGCAGGCTCAACATGCTGGCCTGCACGATAGGTTTGTGCGTTTGTAGGGAGGGAAGTTGCGGTTAAGAAAAACCCTAGCAGCAAAGCTAATAGTTTAGCTTTGCTGCTAATTTCATTAGATCTAACTTGCATTACGGCACCTTAGTCGCTAGCAGCGACTTCGTTACCGTCTTCGTCTTCCTCTTCAGAGATTGGGGCTACAAGTGGCGCACCACAAAGAGGGCAACCGATGACGTGATCATTCGGTCCTAGATTTAGACTTAGTCTGCGTTCTTCCATGGCTTCATGGAACTGTTCATCAGTCAAGGTTACTCTGATACCGAGATCGATAAACATGTTTGTCACTGAGCGGTTACCAGATCCTTGCCAGTTGCGAGGATCAGGAACATTTGGATTAGTTTCCGAATTATTCATGTAACCAACGATATGTAGAATGGTTCCCTTAGGTAGCAATGGCGCCGCGTCTTCTGCATAAGGATATCCACGAACCCAGTTGTGGTCGTAACCAACACAGGAAAGAGTTTCAACTGTGTAACCCCAGATCGCTTCCAGACACATGCGCTCACCCGGAGCATGCAGATGCGGTTCGAAAGTAATGATCTTGGTATGTTGCTCTAGTACTGTGTATGCATGCAGCTCCTGGCCGGATTGATTACCAGCAATACTGATATCAACACCATTACCTAAACCTATAAACGCAGCTCGATACTTAGGCTCGTAATCTTCGTCATGGAAACGGAATCCAATTTCCAAGTGGCCAGTAGTGTCGCTACCATTTGAGTGAAGGTGCACTGAATCGGAAACAACCCAGGAGTCTGCTTTGAGGAGTCGACCAGCATCTTCATCGAAAATGTCAGCGTTACGACCAACTTCATGGACAGGCCAAGGAATTGAGAATCCTGGTTGGCGCTCACCATTCTCATCCATTTGCGCAGTAGCCCAAATCATATGGTGGTAGATATAACGACCACCAACCGTTTCTCGTCCGGTGCCAACCTGATTGTTAATATCATTAACCTCAACAATCTCTACCGACTTAACGTAGCGGTCTTCACTTAATCCAGTTGGAACTGAAGGAATCTCACCCCACCAGTCTGCTGTTCCTGCAAGTTTGGTTATAGGTTCAGTTTTAACGATCAGATCAGGCTCACCTGCTCGCCACTTAAGTGAGTCGTCAAAAACTAAAGGCTCTGGTGCATCTGCAACGTCTCCTTTCGGGGTGCCATTGCGAGCCCACACAGATATAGCTTCGATTTCAGCATCACTCAAAGATGGATCGTCTTTGTATTCCTGGATGCCCACGTCCTTTTCCACATACCAAGGAGGCATCGCACCTGCGCGATCGCGCAGGCCAGTTTTGTATTCGATTAGTCCGGCAAAAGGTGCAACCTGATCATAGGTCACAAGTGGCATTGGGCCAGCCCCGCCGTCGCGGTGACAACTCTGGCAGCTACTCTGCAGAATTGGCTCTATGTCCTTGTGAAATGTGACTTCAATTGATTGTGCGGAGATAGTTCCAGTAATTAGGAATGTGGCCGCAAATGCAGCACCGCTGAACAGGGATTTAGCGGAAGACATGTGCATAGTTATGCTACTCCTCATAGCTGAATTGACTTAAGTATTTACTAATAATAGTAAAACTAGCGAAGCAAGCGCACCATATCATTTTTGTACCGATTTTTGAACGCTTCCTCGATGTGTTTTATGGCTAAAATCAGTGTCTTACCTAATTTATTCGGCTGATTTTACAAAATCTAATAACCGAGATTTAAAACCCAACTTTGGAGAATGGTATTTGTTTAAATATTGAACAGTTTCCTTAAGCCCGGTCGGGTCCCCGCATCAGACTCCAAAGGTTACTACTGGCCAACAGGGCGATGAATATTATGATTAATCCGAAGCTAAACCATTGAATTGCATAAGATAAATTTTGGTTTACGTCAGGATTAACTGCGGGCCAATGACGAACCAGTGCGCCTGGTTGGTCAGCGGTAATTCGGACCTCAAACGGGAAGATAGGCTCACCGAGGATTTCTGAGATTACGCCTATTTCCAGGCTGCGCATGCGAATTGGCCATTCGGAAGGGTCTATCTGGCTGGCAAATACCCGCGCATTCTCCGGAGGCACAAAAACCTGGGCTGAAACGCCTACTAAGCCATCAACCGGCCGCAAAACTGGCGGCATATCAGGAGGCAGCATACCAGTGGTCCAGCCACGGTGAACCAGAACTAAGTTGCCATTACTGGCTAGGCGGAAAGGAGTAACAACACCGTAACCAATCTGATCATCAAAGAACTCCGCAAGAATCAGAATAGTGCGATCATTTAGGTATTCACCGTTGAGTTGTACATGGCGATTGCGCATTTCGGGATTAGCAGGGTGTAAGTGGCCGGCTGGAATGTCCTCAATGGCACCGGCGTTTATCCGCAACTCAGCTTCCAGCACTCGCTGTGCCTCCACTTTTTCAGCCGCACGATCCAATTGCCACAAGCCTAAATTGGCAAAGGTGATAGCAGTAGTCCCGACACATGCCAAGATTAGCCAGTTGATTCGAATTTCGAAACTACCTAATTGATAAGTTTTACGCAGGTCCATGCTGTAAGTCCGGGATGAAGCTGAGGGCAGTGAGACTAATGCAGGAACAGAAGGAGTTCAACAAGTCAGAATAACAAGGGGGTAAAAAGAAACCGGAGCGCCAGAAGTATGGGGAATCAGGCCCCTAGGTTTGTAAGTTTTAAATGGCTACTTGCGGATAGCGGTGGTGTCTGAATAGTCGCAAGTTTCTAGGGAAAACTTATGGGGTGCTAAATTTTTTCACAGATTTCACTTTCTAACACCATAAACACCAATGATAGGGTGGCCTGAAATAGGTGATTAACCGTCCGCAAACAATAATCACGCTCCAGCTAATTAGAGAAACCAGCGCGATAATCTTGGCGCGGCTAGAAACTGCGAGAGCAGCGTCAGTGCCTTTAACTTGGTTTGATGTAGTAGCGTAAAACCAGAGCATGTTAATTCCAGCAATCAACATAAACAGCATCTTGGTTTGAAATGCTGGATTGTAAATGTATTGATCTGGTGCCGTCGTTAAAAACATAATGCCAGTTGTAACATTTAATAAATAACCACCGACACCGAATTTAACTAGTTTATGCAAGTCTTCATAGGAAATGCCCTGACCAAATCCCAACATACGCAAATCGAAAACGCCAACTGTCCCAATTAGCACGCATAATCCCAGAAAATGCATGGATTCAGCTGTGGGCCATCCCCATGGTGAATTCATGAACCCGTATATTCCAGTGCTACGCGAAAAATCAGAAAGTAGCTCAACCATTGCTAGAAGAACCGCGATGCCAGCAGTACGCTATTGGTATAGGCAAGAAAGCGACCTGCAGTTATTGCAAGAATCCATAAAACAATAGAAAGCGCCGCTATTGCTTTAATTTTTGCTGGTGCGAACTTCCTTAATCTGTTTGACTGAATTTGCTTTTGCAGCCATGCGGCAATCAGCAAGCCTATAGAAAGGGCTGCGAACTTCAAATAAAAGACTGGGTTAGTTAGTGCTTTGGCAGGATAGGCGAGTAGTAATCCGATACCTGATAAAAGCACAACGATCGCACCAAACCAATGAATTTGATAGAAGCGATTAAACGGACTTAGGTGGAATTGTGGCACCCAGCCTATCAAGCGCAATGCAATTGCGAGGTTGATACCAACTACAATTGCCATTGCTAGAGAATGTAAAGTCAGAGATGAGAAAAAAGCGGCACCGGATTCCCGAAACCAGATGCTGAGAGCAGTTTCTTCCAGGCGCGCTAGAGTTTCCAGTATTGCAACCTCAACCCATAAGGGTTTTCGCTAAAGTAATGGATCGATAAAGTTCTCCATTTCAACACGAAGTGCAGCATTGGGTAAACGACCGCGGGCTGCGTTTAAATTATCTTCCGCATGGTGCGGCTTGGTTGTGCCGGGAATTGGAATTGCACCGGATGGATGAGACATCACATATTTCAGAAATACCTGTGCCCAGCTGGTGGCATCGATGTCGTTAGCCCAATCGGGAAGAGGGCGGTCTCCCACAGCATCAAATAATCGCCCACGACCAAAAGGTAGATTTACCAGTACGCCCATACCGTGATCTTGCGCTAGTGGTAGCAATCGCTCAGCGGCGTTGCGATTGCCTAAGGAATAATCTACCTGAATAAAATCTATATCGTTAGCAGTCATCACTTCTGCCATTTCGTCATATTGAGCATCGCGCGAAGTGGTTATACCGATGTAACGAAACCGACCTTGTTCTTTCCAAGCTTTCATCGTTTCCAGTTGGATTGCAGTACCGCGCAGATTGTGCACCTGCATTAACTCAAAACTATCCCCACCTAATAATTCTAAAGAATCTTCCATTCTCCCTATGCCACTTTCGCGATCTTCTCGGTCTACTTTGGTTGCGATCCATAAATCATCTCTAATGCCTTGCTCATCCATGATGTGTCCAATGATTTCTTCTGAATTGCCATAATTGGGAGAGGTGTCTATAACTTTTCCACCACCGCGACGAAAAGTGGCAAAAGTTTCTCTAAACACAGGCATCTCTCCAGAATTTAATGAGCCTCGATAGTTACGGCAGCCTATGCCTATGTTAGGTACTTGTTGACCAGAAGAAGGAATGGTGGTCATGTTGAGGGGTGCCTGTCCTAACAGTGATCTTGGCAGGCAGGCTCCCGCTGCAATTCCGGTAGCATTTTTAATAAGATCACGGCGAGTTAAAGACATTTGGCGCATCCTGAAAAATGAGTGATAGTCCCGAATGGTGGGGCTTCTGGTGCATCTGTGTCAATAACTAATCCGATGACATGATTCCGATTTGCTGTGATAGAATCTTTCAATCTGCAGAACAATAAAGTACTCGCAGCTAATAAAAACAACGACGGAGTAAGAGCATGTCAAGAATCCGACAGAAGCTAACCATACTTCTTTCAATCATTGCCCTTTTAAGCTTTACCGCCAGCGTTCAGGCTCAGGATATTCCTCGTACTGCTGACGGCAATCCTGACTTCAATGGAATTTGGCAGGCTGTAGGCAGTGCTCATTATAATATTGAGCCCCATGCGGCAGATTTCGGCCCCATGTTTGAACTAGGCGCAATCGGCGCTATTCCCGCAGGGCTAGGAATTGTTGAGGGGGGAGAAATTCCTTACACAGCGGAAGCCAGACAAAAGCAGCTGGATAACAAAGCTGATTGGCTAGGTCTGGACCCGGTCGTTAAGTGTTATATGCCGGGTATTCCTCGGGCTAATTATCTCCCTTTCCCATTTCAGATCATTCAATCACCGGCACACATAGTGTTTGCCTATGAATTCGCTAGCGCCAGTCGAATTGTTTATGTCGACCAACCGGATTTTGAAGCACCAATATATTCTTGGATGGGGCATAATCTCGCTCATTACGAAGGTGACACATTGGTAATCGATGTCACAGATCAGGTACCAGATACCTGGTTCGATCACGCTGGTAACCATCACACAGAAGCTTTAAGAGTAACTGAGCGCTATACCCATGCAGGTCCAAACGTTGTCATGTATGAAGCGACCTTGGAAGATCCGAATGTATATACTCGTCCTTGGACAGTAAGCTTTCCTCTTTACCGTCGTCTGGATGAAAATATGCAGCTGTTGGAGTATAAGTGTGTTGAGTTCACAGAGGAGTTACTCTACGGACATCTGCGCAAGCAAGATTAATTGATAGCCTTGGCGCTGAAAGGCGCCAAGACTGCTAGATTCATTCTCGAATCTATTTTAAAAACTGTGGAATAAACCCGCTCTCCAGCGGGTTTTTTGTCGATAGACTACGGTATTGATTGAAAGTGCTAATAAGCCAAATAAAGCTGTAACAACATGGAAATGCTTGACGATTTAACCACCATAACCTGGATCCTGATCGGGATAATGCTTCTGGCCATTATCTATTTTCATGATCCCAACTTTTCTTTGCAAACTGAAAGATCTGCACCCCAGATTCTTACCAGTTTTGGAATTTTTCTCGGAATCGCATTTGGTTTTAAGCCCTACCAAGTATTATGAAATCTCCAATCTGCGATCTGCTCGATATTGAATTTCCGTTAATTGCCTTCAGCCATTGCCGTGATGTTGTGGTGCAGGTTTCCAAGGCCGGTGGATTTGGCGTACTTGGTGCGGCTCGCTATAGCATTGAAGATCTGGAGGTAGAACTAAACTGGATCGATGAAAACATCGACGGCATGCCATATGGCATCGATTTGATTGCACCAACAAGCATGGATATGGCCGGTGAAAATGAAACGGTCGATGAAATCCAGAAGAGAGTACCGGAGCAGTACAAGGAATTTGCCAGTGGTATTCTGGAGAGACACGAAATCGACACAACTGATGTATACGGAGGATACAAGCGCAGCTCATTCTTAACGTCTGATATGGCTGGCAATGTAATTGACGTAGCTTTTTCCCATCCGATAAAAATGATTGCCAATGCGTTGGGGGTTCCGCCTCCTTATATGATTGATATTGCCAAGCAGAAAGGCGTAGCGACCGCAGCATTAATTGGGACGAAAGAGCATGCGCTCAAACAAGTTCAAGCTGGAGTAGATATTGTGGTTGCTTCAGGTACCGAAGCCGGAGGTCACTGTGGTGACGTGCCTAGCATGGTACTGATACCTGAAGTTTGTGGTGCCCTGAAAGGCTCAGGTGTTCCTGTGCTTGCTGCCGGAGGCATCGTAACTGGTAAACAGATGGCCGCATGCATGGCAATGGGCGCTGCCGGTGTATGGACTGGGTCGGTATGGTTAACCAGTGCCGAGTCTGATACCCCGCCAGTACTAAAAGACAAAATGTTAAAAGCGTCTTCTCGGGAAACGATTCGATCCCCTTCTCGCACCGGAAAACATTCGCGGCAGTTACGCTCGCAATGGACTGATGCTTGGGAAGCGGATGATGCTCCGCAACCTCTACCTATGCCATTACAATCTCAAGTTACCGAAGCGCCATTAGCTCGGGTTACGAAACTCGCCCAAGTTGGTCACGAAGGGGCAAATCAATTGGTCACTTCCTGGGTAGGCCAGGGAGTTGGGTTAATGAATACTACCCAATCAGCCAAAGCAATTGTTTACGAGTTCATGCAGGATTATTTAGAAGCCAGCGAACGACTCTCTTCCAGCCTGCAAGATTAAGTTTAATCCTTCGACTTTAATCAGTTGCGGCAGCGAAGAGTTTTGGGTTAAACAT
Organism: Pseudohongiellaceae bacterium; assembly: GCA_045565735.1. Taxonomy (GTDB): domain Bacteria; phylum Pseudomonadota; class Gammaproteobacteria; order Pseudomonadales; family Pseudohongiellaceae; genus UBA9145. The sequence continues at coordinate 7,892 of JBJLER010000098.1, read as the reverse complement.
CGAGTACTCCTTTTGCTAGCAATTAAAGGTGTTATGAATTAGTCGCCCATTTCTTCTAATAATGGCTCTGCAACACCATCAATACCTACAAGTGAGAGCATTACCAACAATGCGGTTTGCGGGCCGACATGAGTGTTAATAGGAATAAACCATTCACCGGGAGAATGGGCGCCGCCCCCATTGCCTCCGCCAGCAATAGTAATCGCTGGAATATTAAGCGCCATAGGTACATTAGAGTCCGTGCTGGATATTCCGAGTTCATCTAATTCCACTCCGATTTCATCGAAGGCCAGTGCGGCGACCTGAACTATCCGGCTTTCTGTAGGTGTACGCCCCACAGGTCTATCACCGATTAAATTAAAGTCGACGGTAATTTCGCCATTGTTCCAGCGAGCATTTTCTTCTGCTACTGCTTCCAGTGCTGCCGCTTTCGCTCTTTCTTCCAGTCGGGCTAATTCTTCGCGATTGTTTGAGCGCATATCGAGCGCAAAGATAGCATCTGCTGCTATTGAGTTTACCGAAGTTCCCCCTTCGACGGTGCCAACTGTAAATGTGGTTTTGGGAAAGGTTGGCGTTTCGAATTCCGAAATTTTCGCTATTGCTCTGCCCATTGCGTGCACAGCGCTGGCCAAGCCAAAGGCTCCGAAGGAATGCCCACCAGGTCCTTTAAAGTGAAATTCGAAACGACGACTCCCGGTACCCCCAGTGGTTATGCGTCTAAGTCGAACACCATCAACAGAAACGAAGCCATCTATGTTTGGGTGGTCTCGGAAGATTGCTTTAATACCACGCAAATCTCCGCGGCCTTCCTCGCCAACATTACCTGCGAACATGATATCCCCAATCGTTTCTATGCCACTCTGGTCTAACGCACTGATTAGAGAAAGCAAGACAGCAAGGCCACGAGTATCATCGCCGATTCCCGGCGCATAATATCTTCCTCCTCGCAGTTGGACTGTTGTATCTACCCCTTCCGGAAAGACAGTATCCAAATGTGCTGCGATTAAAAAGGTTGGACCATCGCCAGTTCCTTCACGAATGCCGATGACATTACCTTCGGAGTCAATATAGGCATCGGGTAAGCCGCGCTCCTGCATTTTTTGCAAGTAGTATTCGGCTCTGCGCTCCTCTTTGAAGGGCGGGGCTGGAATTTCAGTTATGCGAAATTGTTCCTGAATATTAAACGGCTCGGCATTCAAGATGTATCGCAGTGTGGCTTGTACGCGATTATCTTGACTCACTATCTCAAAGGATTCACGAACGCTTTCATCGATCTGAACGAGATCTTGTTGAGCACTAACGTTCGTATACGACCACAGTAATGTAATAGAGGCGAACCCGAATAGGGCTGTCCTAGTTTTGATTGATACTAGCATTTAATAATCCGTTTAAAGTTTACTGAATAGCGTTAGAGAAAACTCATGCGCCAATCGATAGATATTGAGCCCATCGTTTTTAGTTCTTATTTTTTACTACGAACTTCACATAGTGATTTTTATTTTCTGTCTGGTTTCTCGGGGCTCGCAATTTTCTGTACCAATTACCAATTTGGTAGGAAGAGGCAAGAAAACATAGTTGCCGCTATTGGCAAGGATCTTGGGCAAAGCTCTATCCTGCAACTTTCCAAATCTGACTAGGCTAGGGCTATTTAGCCCCTATAAGACAGCTGATTCAGAGCAAATAGGTTGGATATAGTGCACGTGTCCGCCTAATTCTTCAACAATACTTTCCAGCTTCTTGATGAGTATAGGATTTACTATGTTTTCTGGATAAAAACTAAAAGATAACTGACTGTTGTACGCGGCTGCGCTACAAAACGCAGCTATTTCTTGCGCAATTGTTAATCTAGTAAGCGCGACAAAGAAGATTCCCGATAGATTACAGAAAGCTATGCTAGGGAATGTAATTTTCATAAGATAGTAAATGGATGTATTAACACATTTTCATTATAACGGCTGTAATTCATGAGAATAAAAAGAATCACCTGTTTTGCTTGTTTGTTCTTATTGCTTGGTACATGTGCTAGTGAGATTGTGACTTTAGATTCTGGGCCGGAAATACCCAATCGACCTAATATTCTCTGGATAGTGGCTGAAGATCTAAGCCCAATAATCCCACCATTCGGGGACTTCACAGTTGAAACTCCAAATCTAACTCGCTTGGCGGCTGAAGGGGTTCGATACTCCAATGTATTTTCAACCTCTGGGGTGTGTGCCCCTAGTCGTGCAACAATTGCTCTCGGCACTTATCAGAACCGAGTGGGCGCGCAACATATGCGAACTATGCGACCTAGTTCGGCAGCGCCATTTCCTGGCCAGGTGATGGCTTATGAAGCCGTGCCGCCACCGCAAGTGAAAATGCATAGTCAGTACTTCCGTGAAGTGGGCTATTACACTTCTAATAACGCCAAAGAAGATTATCAATTCCGTAAGCCTGTTACCGCATGGGATGAAAGTAGTAATTCTGCTCATTGGCGAAATAGGGCGCCAGGTCAACCTTTTTTCTCTATTTTTAATTTGGGAATTACCCATGAGTCTCAGGTGTGGATGCAACAGGAAAATTCACTGCTAGTTCCTGAAGATCTCGAAGTGCCCATACCTCCATATTTGCCTGACACTGAAGCTGCGCTTAGGGATATTCGTCAGGTCTATAGCAATATTGTTGCCATGGACCGTCAGGTAGGAGAAATACTGCAACAACTAGAAGAAGATGAGTTATTAGATAACACTATCGTGTTCTTTTATAGTGATCACGGCGGACCACTTCCCAGACAAAAACGCTTACTCTATGACTCCGGTATAAATCTGCCGATGATTATTCGTTTTCCAGATGGTTGGCGAGCAGGTGAAGTGGATGATCAATTAATCAGCTTTGTTGATTTTAAATCGACTGCCTTGTCTCTCGGAGGTATCGAACCACCAGACTATGCAGATGGGCGCGCTTTTCTCGGTGATTTTCTAAATTCACCTAAAAGAAGCTACATCCATGCTGCTGCGGATCGGCTTGATGCTCAATACGATACCATTCGCGCGGTTCGTGATTCTCGTTATAAATATTTGCGCAATTACAATATAGATCGAACCTACTATCTGGAGTTGCCTTATCGTGAGCAAATGACGATCATGCAGGAGCTTTTGCGTTTACGAGATGCAGGTCAGCTAAATGAGATTCAAGGGCAATGGTTCAGGGCACAAAAAGCGCCTGAAGAATTATTCGATACTGAAAACGATCCTCATGAGTTAAACAATCTCGCAATGGATCCGCACTTTCAGGGCAAGCTGGCTGAGTTACGCGCAGAGATGGATATCTGGTTGGATGAGATCGATGACAAAGGGTTTATTCCAGAGATAGAGTTGATTGAAGAATTTTGGCCAGGGGGCATTCAACCTATTACGCTAGATCCGGTCATTTCCCATCGGAATGGAATGGTTCGCGTGTCCAGCGCCACCCCAGGCGCCAATATCGCCTATCAACTAATAACTGAAGAACAGGAGCTGAGCGATTCCTGGCAATTATATTTCGAGCCACTGCGGCTTTCCCAGAACCAAAAATTATTTACCGTGGCCCACCGCATTGGTTATGCGCCAAGCGAAGTGGTTAGTTATCAGGAAAATTAAGACAGCAGAAACTTACTGAACAAGCAGCTCAATAGCTTCATTTAGGTAATCTAGTTTAAAAGGTTTGTTTAGTTTGCCATTAGAGCTTTAAGGCAGCTCTTGCTTCAAACCGAATTTTCTCTAAGATTCCGAATCCGGAAATGCCATTCATTCGATAGGTCATAATCAAGCTCGGACATATGCGCTCTTATCGCTTAACGCAATAAATGGTGCTTTAGTTTAGGATTCTGGCCTGCGCATAGGGGCTATTGCTCGATCGAATATTGACAGAATTGTGGATACGAGAAGAATCCAGGCCACTAGGGCGGTGATATGCTCCAAAACATCACTCACATCCTGCCCCAGACCCAATCTTGAACAGGCAATAATTATTAACGGAGCGAAATAGAAAATACCATTCCAGCGCCCGAGGAAGCTCATCCTGAGGTCTCTCTGGTGATGCAGGTAGTGGGAATCGAGGACATATTGGGTGAAAGCAAGCACGATTAACCATGGCAGCACCGGATTAATCAGTCCGGCATAGGCACAACCGGCTAGACCAGATGTGACAAAGAGAAAATCAGTTCCATGATCAAATAATTGTCCCTTTTCGGATACGGATTGGGTCGCCCTGGCTACAATTCCGTCAAAGTAATCCGTGGCAATCGCTACAAAAATTAGCAGCAGGAGCACCTGGCCCTGAATAATGAGTGGATCAGCCAAGCTCCAGGTAACCGGAATAATAAGCAGCAGGCGAATTGCCGTTAGCAGATTTGCCATGACTAGTTAAATAGTTCGCGCTGAGCTCTGCGCCAGAACACTAGACCAATAAAGGCGTTAAATAGAATGAAGAAATTGTGTTGAACAAAACCAAAGGCGGCCATTTGACCTTCATTCTCTGGGAACAAAATCACCCAAAATGTAATAGCTGCTGCCCGCATAGGAGTGGGTACCGCAGCGGCAAAAAAGATTACAGGCAGATAAGGCAACAACTGTAAAAAAGATGCTTCGACGCCGAACAAGTTCAACGCGGTAGTGTATACAACAATTGCTAACAACAGTGCCGGGGACCGTAACAACAGAAACATTAAATAATGTTTAAGCTTGGCTTGCTTAAACGAATCGAGAATGCGTTTCTGCCTGAAAGTATTATTGGGTAAAATCTTGCCCTGAAAGTAAAGCAACCAAATTACAAAGAAGATTGCAGCGCCACCGGCAATTACCGGCATCAAACTGAATACGTCCGGCAATCCTTCACTACTAAATACAAATCCGATTGAAGCCCAAACTAAGAGATAAAAGATTTCACAAAACATGATGAATAACATTACCGAACCGACTTCCCAGCCGGGAATTTGGTCACGCTTATTCAGGTAATAGGCCATGGCGCCTTTACCAATTTGTTCATTAAATATTGAAATAATGTAAGCGCTGGCGCGAATAGGAAGAATATCTTTGAACTTAATATCAGCCAAAAACCAGTTAAGGGCGCGGGTTACTACCAAGGTATCAATAGCGAAATAGAACAGGGAATAGCCCATCATCAAAGCTAACCATGGTCCCCAGGCTACATTAGCGAAGACCTGAGTCATGTAGGCCGTCAGCGGCAAGCCTTCCCGCATTGCCGCACCATTTAGACGGTAATAGAGATAGGCGAAACAGACTGCAGTTATGATTAGGAAGACAACACGGCCGATTGGATTGGCTTTGTGTTGAGTCAAACCTCTTTCGTTTTTCTCTTCGGTTGCAGTTTCAATTGTTTTCTTGCTTTCGGTTTGATCGCTCATTGGTTACCTGCATTGATTACTTTTCTTAGGGTTTCTTCAAGTGAAGTAAGTGTAATACCAATCGCCGCATCGGCATTAGTTTCTACAACTTCGTCCTTGGTGATTACATCTATTACCGTCGGTGTTATGCCGCCTCTTTTCAGAGTACTGGTAATGGCGGCGCCGATTTTCGCTAATAGAACTGGTACTGAGCCTACATCTACTGTCTTACCCATTAATTCAGCAGTTTTAGCGATGATTTCGCGATAAGGCGTACTTTCTGGACCAACTAATTCATGGGTTACTACGCCACTGGGTGGACTCTCAATGAGTTTTACTATGGCCTTACTCAGGTCATCGATATCCAATGGGCGCATACAATAATAACCGCCACCAAGTACTTTGGTTTGTCCGGCATTTGCCATGCCGAGGATGGCATTAGCGCCAGCGGCGCCGGGTCCTAATAAAATAGGCGTGCGCAGCATACTGGCAGGAATTCCAGAATAAGCAATGAGATTTTCGGCTGATCCCTTTGATCTGAAATAAGCATTTTTAGATTCGGTATCAGCACCGACAACGCTAATAAAGATCAGATGTTTTACTCCACACTTTTGTGCGGCTTCAACTACTGCTGCAGTAGCAGCAACATTGGCGGATGCATAGTTTGAGTGTTTGGTTTCGATCAGTATTCCAGCAAGATGAACGACACAGTCTGCATCTGTCATCGTAGCTTGTAATGACTCCAAATCATCGTAAGCGATTATTTGTGGTTTAATCGATTCTGCTTGTGGTAAAGAAGCGAAAGCTTTTTTGTTGCGAACGCCTGCGACCACGTTTGTGTCCGCCTTCACCTTAAGTTGTTCTAAAAGATTTTGACCTACGCTGCTGTTGGCTCCGGTTACTGCAATCTTCATCATCTATCTTCCATCCGTATTACTTTTTTGACCGCAGCATTCCCAATCTAAAGGCCATAGGCGTTAGCTGATTTTCCGAATTCACATGGTTTCGGTTCGAATCGAGATAATGTTTAGGCGTATTATCGAAAGAACTTGGTTGGTGCTGCCTTATCCTACCTGCACAAGGTTATCCAATTTCTTGCTGCGTTGCAGTTTATTTGCTGCCGTGTTTTCAATTTGTTGCAACTCCGGCGCATTAAACGCGATTTCCTTCCGCGCGGCAGGCGCGTCTTGATAAGAAGTGGTACGCATGCGCGGCGTTCGCTGCATTTCCTGCAATGCTTCCTCCATTGCGGCGGCTGACCATTCTTGGCCGTGATCGGCTCCGGCTGCTCGGGTAATGCTTTCATTCATCAATGTGCCACCAATATCATTGGCGCCGGCATTTAAACAAGCCTGCACACCTTCCTGCCCCATCTTCACCCAGGATGTCTGAATGTTATCGATTAATCCATGGAATACGATTCGGGCTATTGAATGCATTAAGATAGCTTCCCGAAAACTTGGCCCGGCGCGGGATTTACCCTTTAGGTACATTGGCGCTTCCATGTGCACATAAGGTAGAGGCACGAATTCGGTAAAACCGCCGGTGCGGGACTGAAGATCGCGAATCGCTAGTAGATGTGCAGCCCAATGTTCTGTGGATTCAACATGGCCATACATTACTGTTGCCGTGGTATTGAAGCCAGTTTTGTGTGCAGCCTCCATCACTTGCAACCATTGCTCAGTATTAATTTTGTCTGGGCAGATCAACTGCCGAACATCATCATGGAGGATTTCTGCAGCAGTGCCTGGCAGGGTTGAAAGACCAGCTTCTTTTAATGCTTTTAGAAACTCTTCGAGTGAAATTCCTAAGGTTTCTGCTCCTTGCCAGACTTCCAAAGGTGAGAACGCATGGATGTGTAAATTTGGGACAGCAGCTTTTACAGTTGCCACAATGTCTAAATAAGTTTGGCCTGTGTAATCAGGATGAATTCCGCCTTGCATACAAACTTCTGTTGCACCCCTATCCCAAGCTTCCTGACAGCGACGGGCAATTTCCTCAGCGCTTATGTCGTAGGGACGACCGCGCAGATTTTCACTCAACTTTCCTTTCGAGAATGCGCAAAACTGACATTTGAAATAGCAAACATTGGTGTAGTTAATGTTCCGATTAACTACATAACTAACTGTGTATCCATTGCATTCCTCACGTAGCTCATTGGCGATATGAGTGAGATAAGCGAAATTGGGACCACGGCTTTCAAAAAGGCAGGTTACTTCATCGAGGTTTAATTCTTTGCCGCTTAACTTTTTCTCAACTATGGATTTAATTTTCTCTGAAACATGGAACGAATTGTAATTATTAAGAATTTGCTGTTTTTCTAATCCTGGAATAACTGCACGCTCACCGGGTGTCCAGGTATCCCTTTTCGCAAATCCGCTTGCGTCGGCCTGACGAAGTACTGCTGCAATGGTTTCGTCAGCGAGCCAATGTTTGTAATTTTTTACATAGCTGGGGTAAACCGTAAGGCGCTGTTCGAGAAATTTTCCTGCAGCTTCTGTTTCTCGTGCCAAGTTATCTAAATGGGGCC
>JBJLER010000097.1:0-19373 GCA_045565735.1 Pseudohongiellaceae bacterium | reverse complement strand
TTGTTGGTGATAACTTCATCTACCAGCTTTCCTATCTCACCGGAGTCAGTAACTTGCTTTAAGCCTTTTTGTTCAATGATTTCATCTACACCAGCATAATCATCGATCATGGTTTCGAAAACGGTTTTGGCAATCTTGCCTGAGATAGTGTTGTCTTTAATGCGACTTATTAAAGTAGCAAGACGGTCCGACTGAATTGGCGATTCGGTAATCTCAATGTCGTTTTTGTTAAGGAGGGCGAGCAAATCACCAGATACCCAATTCGCTGCGAGTTTCGCGTCGCCACAACCCTTAGTGACTTTTTCAAAATACTCTGCCATTTCACGGGTTGCGGTTAACACACCTGCGTCATAGGCACTTAAGGAAAACTCTTCCATGAAGCGTTCTTTTTTAGCATCTGGAAGTTCCGGTAGCTCCGCTTTAACTGCGGAGATATACGAATCGTCAATCACCACTGGGAGCAGGTCAGGTTCCGGGAAGTAGCGATAGTCGTTTTCAACTTCCTTGCTGCGCATGGAAGTAGTGATGTCTTTGTTTGCATCGTAGCGACGGGTTTCTTGAGCCACTTCGCCACCATCTTCTATTACTTCCTGCTGACGAATGATTTCAGATTTAATGGCTTTTTCTACAAAGCGGAATGAATTGATGTTCTTAATTTCCGTGCGCGTGCCTAAATCCGTTTCACCTTTAGGCCGAATCGATATGTTTACGTCGCAACGCATCGAACCCTGGGCCATGATAGCATCGGAAATATCCAGGTAACGCACAATTGAATGCAGTTTCTTTAGGTAGGCAACTGCTTCTTTGGCATTGGTAATCTCTGGCTCGGAAACTATTTCCAATAGGGGCTCACCTGCACGATTTAAATCGATACCAGACTGCCCACTGAATTCTTCATGTAAAGACTTACCGGCATTCTCTTCGATATGTGCGCGGGTAACACCGATTACTTTTTCTGTACCGTCTTCTAAAGTAATGGTTAATGAACCTTTACCCACTGTCGGAAAATCCAGTTGAGTTACTTGGTAACCTTTAGGGAGGTCAGGGTAAAAATAATTCTTACGATCAAAGACTGAACGCTTGCCAATATCCGCGCCAATCGCCAGACCAAATCGAACTGCCATTTTTAATGCTTCTTCATTAAAGACTGGAAGTGTTCCTGGAAGTGCCAAATCGAAAATATTTGCTTGGGTATTAGGTTCTGCACCGAATTCAGACGCAGTACCAGAAAATAATTTCGACTTAGTGGAAAGTGAAACATGCACTTCCAGGCCTATGACTGATTCCCATTCCATGGCTAGCTCTCCTGTCCGAAGTTTGGCTTCTGACGATGCCAATCAGTTTGTTGCTGAAACTGATGGGCCACATTAAGAATCTTGGCTTCGCCAAAGTCTTTGCCAACGATGTGCATCCCCAGCGGTAGTCCATTGGCAATACCAGCAGGAATGGAAATAGCTGGCAGCCCGGCAAGGTTTACTGCGATAGTGTAAATATCTTCCAGATACATGGTTACCGGATCGTTTTTGGCGCCGAGTTCAAATGCGGTATGGGGTGAAGTCGGCCCGATGATTACATCTACTTCTTTAAAGGTTTCCACAAAGTCATTTTTGATCAGGCGTCGAATCTTTTGTGCTTTGCGGTAATAGGCATCGTAGTAGCCAGCAGAAAGTGCGTAGGTGCCTACCAATATGCGCCGCTTTACCTCCTCGCCAAAACCCTCACTGCGAGTGCGATTGTACATGTCTTCCAGGTCTACCGGGTTTACACACCGGTAGCCATATCGTACACCGTCGTAGCGAGACAAATTTGCCGAAGCTTCTGCTGGGGCAACAACATAATAGGCAGAAACTGAGAGATGATTATTGGGAAGATCCACTTCGGTAATGGATGCGCCTAGTTTTTCGTATTCGCTTAGCGCTTCTCGAATACCTTTTTCAACATCCGCGGTCAATCCTTCAGTGAAATGCTGTTTTGGTATTCCAATTTTTAACCCTTCAAGCGAATCGTTGAGAGTTGCAGCGTAATCTTCAACCGGTTTATCGATACTGGTAGAGTCTTTCTTGTCCAATCCTGCCATAACGTTTGTCATAAGAGCAGCATCTTCAGCGCTTTTCGTCAATGGTCCTGCCTGGTCGAGACTTGATGCAAAAGCAATCATGCCCCAGCGAGAAACGCGACCATAACTTGGTTTGAACCCGGTTATGCCACAGAAGGCTGCAGGCTGTCTTATGGACCCACCGGTGTCGGTACCAGTTGCCATTGCACAAAGATCAGCAGCAACAGCGGCAGCGGAACCACCAGAAGAGCCACCGGGAACTCTGTTTGTATCCCAGGGATTTCTAACTGGTCCAAAATAACTTGTTTCGTTAGATGAACCCATTGCGAATTCATCCATATTGGTTTTACCTAGCATAACTACGCCAGCATCATTGAACTTATCAACCACTGTTGCATCATATGGTGCAATGAAGTTATGCAGCATGCGTGAACCACAGGTCGTAGTTACACCGTTGGTGCAGAAAATATCTTTGTGTGCGAGAGGAACCCCAAGCAGAGGAGAGTTATCACTATTTGCTCTTTTTTTATCTGCTTCTTTTGCCTGGGCCAATGCAGATTCTTCACACACAGTAATATATGCGTTCAGTTCTTCGTTATACTTTTTAATCCGGTCTAAATAAGACCGGGTTAGTTCAACGCTAGAAACTTCTCCGTTAGCAAGCGCTTGTGATAATTCAGCAGCAGTTTTTTCAATCATTCTTGTAAATTCATATTCAAAAGGAACAGGTTTTACTCAATAACCTTGGGTACTAAGTACAAACCGTCTTGAGTTTCTGGAGCGAGATTTTGCAATTCATCACGATGATCACTTTCCGTAATCTCATCGACGCGCAAGCGTTGCACCGCGTCTAACGGATGAGCCATTGGTTCAACACTTTCGGTGTCTATAGATTGCATCTGATCGATCAGAGCCAGAATATCAGTAATACGATTGGCGACTTCATCGGTGTCAGCTTTACTGATATGCAACCGTGCCAGCTGCGCGATCTTTTCTACTTCAGACTTGTCTAAAGCCATCCAATTTCTCCGGATAAATCTGTAATTGGTCAGCGCCAAGAAAGAATAGTGGCAGAAATGTGACAGAGCTCTAATTTATGCTTATTTCAGGCTTTTGCCACTTGCTCTAACACAATGCCGTTGTTAGAGTGCGTCCTATTCGCGAAAACGCGAGATTATACTTGAAATTCACCTACTTAGGTCAATTCTAAAAGTCAAAAGCTACAGGAGATTCCCTTAGTCAAAACTAATCCTTTCAAGCCGACAACAAATCCTTAGCAGAAGCTAAATCATTAAGCTTTCATGCCGCCAAAATAACAAGGATATAAGGATTGGAATCTTTATTTTGAGGTACGCAAAAATTCATGTTTAAGAAAATTCGGGGAATGTTCTCCAATGACCTGTCTATCGATTTAGGAACGGCGAACACACTTATTTATGTGCGTGATGAAGGTATAGTGCTGAATGAGCCATCCGTAGTGGCAATACGCACCCACAATGGTCAAAAGACTGTGACCGCGGTGGGATCTGATGCGAAGCGCATGCTGGGAAGAACGCCAGGCAACATTACCGCTATCCGCCCATTAAAAGACGGCGTGATTGCTGATTTTCAGGTCACAGAAAAGATGCTGCAGCACTTCATTAATAAGGTGCATGAAAACAGCTTCTTTCCTCCCAGCCCTAGAGTTCTAGTATGTGTACCCTGTAAATCGACCCAGGTGGAGCGCCGTGCAATTCGTGAATCCTGTGCCAGTGCCGGTGCCCGGGATGTTCGCTTGATCGAAGAGCCTATGGCTGCTGCTATTGGTGCAGGCCTACCGGTAGAGCAGGCTAGTGGGTCCATGGTGGTGGACATTGGTGGTGGAACCACCGAAATCGCAATTATATCGCTGAATGGTGTGGTTTATTCTGAATCTGTCAGAGTGGGCGGGGATCGTTTCGATGAGGCCATTACCACTCACGTTCGTCGTAATTACGGCTCTTTGATTGGTGATGCCACCGCCGAGCGAATTAAGAAAGAAATTGGCTGTGCTTATAGCGGTGTTTCTGCGGAATTGAGAGAAATCGATGTTCGCGGTCGAAATCTAGCTGAAGGAGTTCCCCGCAGCTTTACCCTGAATAGCGATGAGATTCTGGAATCATTACAGGAGCCGCTTTCCGCAATCGTTCAGGCTGTGAAAAGCGCGCTGGAACAGTCACCTCCTGAATTGGCGTCAGATATTGCAGAATCCGGGCTTGTTTTGACCGGGGGCGGTGCATTATTGGGGGATTTCGACAAATTAATCTCAGAGGAAACTGGTTTGCCGGTGATCGTAGCGGAAGATCCGCTCTCCTGCGTGGCCCGTGGTGGGGGCAAGGCAATGGAGTTGATGGACGCCCGCGATATGGAATTGCTTACCTTAGAGTAGGCTAAAGCGTAGACTAAGAATCACCTGAATCCGCGAATTTTATATGAAATTCGAAATTCCTTTGGAAACTCGAAGATTTACGAGCTTTGGGGCGGAATAATATAATTCCGGTTTCCTAAAGGAGGTAATCCGGCATCGATAAGACCTTATTTATCAAAGGTGTTGCCCTGGAATACCGGGCTCTGGCCTTTCTTCTATTATCTGTGTGCATGATGTTCGCAGATAGCCGCTTTGGCTATCTGGATCAGGTTCGCTATGGCCTGGGCTATGCCACCACCCCTATTTATTGGGTTGCTGATATCCCCACCCGAGTTTCGTTCTGGATCGACGATGTTTTTGTTTCTCGTACGGACTTACTAGAAGAAAACGAGCAGTTACAGGAAGACCTTTTAGTGGCGCAGCGTGAGTTACAACTCCTCGAAAGTCTTGCCAGCGAAAACAGCAGATTGCGGGCATTAAACGAGGCCACTGGCGGTATCGATGGTGAAGTTTTACCGGCGGAAATAATCAATGTTTCTCCTGATCTTTATTCTCAGCGAGTACTTATTAATAAAGGACAAAGCGATGGCGTGTTTATCGGTCAGCCTTTACTAGATGCAAATGGACTAATGGGTCAGGTCGTTGAAGTACTTCCGTTCACCAGTTGGGCTTTGTTGATTACTGATCCTCAACACGTGACGCCGGTGGAAATAAATAGAAATGGTGAACGCGCTCTAGCCAGAGGAAGCAGAGCTATGGCGAATGAACTAGAACTGCAATTCGTCACGCAAACTCAGGATATGCAAGCGGGAGACAGATTAGTAAGCTCGGGAATGGGTCAGGTATATCCCAAAAATTATCCTGTCGCAGAAATTATTAGTTTTTATGCAGACCCTGGTTTGGATTTTGCCACTGTTCGTGCACGGCCCTTAGCCGAAATGGCCAGCACCCGTCACGTCATGCTTATCTTTCAATCTGAAGAAAGCTTACCAGTTGAACTTCTTCCTGATGCCGAAGGGTTTATTGATGATGAGCTGACTCCGACCGAAATCGATGGACATGTTTTCCAAATTCAAAGTGAGCCAATAGAACAGTAGTCGTGGCAATACAACAGAAAGCACATGCCACCTGGGTAATAGTATTTAGTTTCTCCATTGCATACCTATTGGCCATCGTCCCCTTTCCCGAATGGGCCATGAATTATCGGCCCGAATGGGTTCCCATGGTTCTTATTTACTGGGTAATGGCATTGCCTTATCGCATCGGCATTGGTTCGGCCTGGATTGTTGGCCTGGTGCTGGATATTCTCGAAGGTTCAATCCTCGGCTTAAATGCCATGGCTTTGGTAATTATTGCCTATGTGACTTTGAGTTTGCATTTACGTCTGCGCATGTTTTCTGCATTACAGCAGGCGGGTTTGGTCTTGGTCTTAGTTGGATTGAACTTAATGCTAAGTCACTGGTTGCAGATTATTACCGGTCAGACCGTGGGCTCCAACATGATGTTCCTCATGGCTGCATTAACCAGTGCAGTAATCTGGCCATCACTTTTTCAATTACTGCGCCAGATTCGTCGTAGTTTCGACGTTCACTAAATAGCAGTAATGAGCAGTTCACCTCTGATATTGGCATCGGCCTCCCCGCGCAGAGAAAAATTGTTACGACAGCTTGGCGTAAACTTCGTCACTGAGCCCCAGGACATAGTCGAAGAGAAACGTATCGATGAGTCTCCTGAAAAGTTTGTTAAGCGAATGGCAGAAGAAAAGGCCAGTTCCGCACTTGATAAAAGAAAAGAGAATGACATCGTAGTGTTGGCTTCCGACACCATCGTAGTATGCGACGAACGGGTTCTAGGAAAACCAAAAGATAAGAGTGACGGAATAAAGATGTTGCTAACTCTTTCAAACAAAACTCATCGCGTACTTTCTGCGATCACTGTTGCTAATGCCCTTAGATATAAGTCCACCGTCTCAGACACCAGCGTTTTGTTTCGTAAGATTAGCGAAATAGAGGCTGAATATTACTGGGATTCCGGAGAACCAGAAGGCAAAGCCGGAGGCTATGCCATTCAGGGCTGCGGTGCGGTGTTTGTGCAATCTATAAACGGAAGTTACAGTGGTGTTATGGGGCTACCTTTGTTTCAAACAGCACAGCTGCTTAGTGAATTTGGCATTCACTTCTTGCAACTGGCTTCGGATTCATCAAATGAGTGAAGAAATACTCATTAATGTAACGCTGATGGAAACTCGAGTGGCACTTATCGAGAATGGTTCGCTGCAGGAAATTTTCATTGAACGTCACAACAAGAACGGCCACGTAGGCGATGTGTTCAAGGGCAAAGTAGTAAGAATAATGCCTGGCATGGAAGCAGCCTTTGTTGATGTCGGATTGGAAAAGGCAGGATTTATTCATTCATCGGACGTTACCGAAATTGATTCCAAAGGATTCGAACTCCGTTCTGAAGAGCGCAAAAACGTTCAGGAACTCTTGCGGGTAGGACAATCTCTAGTGGTGCAGGTTGCGAAAGATGCCATCAGTACCAAAGGTGCACGCCTAACTACCCATATAACACTCCCATCACGCAATCTTGTTTATTTGCCACGCAGTAAACATCTTGGAATCTCACAACGGCTTGAAGATGAAGAAGAAAGAGAACGGCTGCTTACGCAACTGAGAAAAAGTCTTGCAGAAGAAGATTTCAAAGAGCAGGGCGGGTTTATTATTCGTACAGCAGCGAAAGGTGCAAACAAGGAAGAATTTAAAGAAGACATTCGTTTTCTAAAGAGGCTCTGGAACAAAGTCGATCAGCGCATTGCCAAAAGCAATGGTATTAAAAATATTTATCGAGAAGTTCCGCTTTATATACGAACTGTGCGGGATTTAATTACGCCGGAAGTAGAAAATATTCGAATCGACAACAAAGATTCCTGCGAAGAGGTCCAACAATTTCTTAAAGACTTTATTCCTGAATTTGAAGCCAGCGTTGGGTACTATGAAGGTGGTCGTCCCATCTTCGATCTCTATGGTCTCGAAGATGAAATTAACAAAGCGCTAGGCCATCAGGTAAAACTTAAATCCGGTGGTGATTTAATTATCGATCAGACAGAAGCAATGACGACTATCGATGTAAACACGGGTGGTTATTTCGGTAGTCGTAATCACGCCGAAACGATTTTAAAAACCAACCTGGAAGCAGCAACCGCAATTGCGCGACAACTGCGGGTTAGAAATCTCGGCGGCATCATCATTGTCGACTTTATTGACATGTTGGATGCTGAGCACCAGCGACAGGTGCAACGCGCTTTCACCAAAGCTTTAGAAAAAGATCACGCCCATACCACTATCACCGGCATTTCCCAATTGGGCTTGATTGAGATGACCCGCAAGCGCACGCGCGAAAGTCTTGGGCAAATCCTCAACAGTCATTGTCCGGTTTGCGAAGGTCGGGGAACACTAAAATCTACCGAAACGGTCTGCTACGAAATATTTCGAGAAATTCTACGGATTGTGCGGGCTTACGAGAACGATATCTTACTGGTTACTGCATCTCAACTAGTGGTAGATAGGCTACTGGATGAAGAATCGGACACCCTCGCCGAATTAGAAGATTTGGTCGGTAAGGCGGTCAAATTCGAAGTAGAACCTATGTATACTCAGGAACAATTCGACGTTGTTCTCTATTAGGCATTTACCCTGGAGCCCAGTTCCTGCTTTAAGTTCCGGTTCAGGAAGCCTGCGGTATACAGAATGTCTGATTGGGGGCTTGGGGTTATCTGACCAAATACCGATACAGATAGTATGTTTCTGACTATTTTCAAACGCATATTTCAGCAATTGGTATTGCTGATTATCGTGTCTGTTGTGCTGCTAGCAGTCTATGTTAGTGCCGGCCGTCAATTCATGCCCGCTGTTTCTGGCTATGCTGATACTTTTGAAGAAAGAATCGTGGAATACACCGGTGTTCCAGTCAGCGTCGATTCCCTAACCGGCTCCTTTGAAGGTTTTAATCCTCGGGTTCGCGTCAATGGTCTGCGTCTATTAGTAGGCGAGGCCATTGAAGATGAAAACCGCAGCGCCCTTGTATTCGATAGTGCCAATGTGATCATTGATATCCCTCGTAGTATCTGGGAGCGCCGTTGGATTCTGGAAGATTTCGTTGTCGAAACTCTAAATATAAATGTTGAACAAAACGAAACAGGTGGGTGGCATTTAGCCGGCCTAGAAAACAGTGGCGACACCGAACTCAATATTGAGGATTTGTTTCAGGCTCTACGTAGTGTTTCCTTCCTTAATTTACGGAATGTAAACATTAATTTTGAAACCAATGTAGGAACTTCGTTTAGTTTGCTAAACGGTTCTGCTGCTATTCAAAACTTCGAAGATACACACTTTCTTCATGTGAATGCGAATTTCAAAGACAACAATGAACAAATTGCATTTTCATTTGAAGTGATTGGCAACGAACTAGCTGAAGTAAATGGTGTAGTTCATATCGAACTACCATTAGCAGATTACTCGGATTTTTTTGCTGGCCAATCATTAGTGTCGTTTAATGTTCAGGAACTAATTGGTGGTGGAAATCTTTGGCTTAATATTACCAACGGAGAATTGGCAGGTGGAACTAGCGAGCTTGATTTGAAACGAGTAACGCTAATCGGTCAGGAAATGGCACCGACCACTCTGGAAAATATTAGTGGTGGCGTGTTAGTCAATCGTGATGCGGATGCCAATTCATGGGAAGTCGCACTCGCCGACATGGCAATCAATTGGGAAGATCACTTCTGGCGACCGTTTAACATTTATACCGAGTTTTTCCCAGACCAAAGCGTGAGTATTCGCGCCGATAACATCGATCTTGCTCTTGTTTCCCAGCTCGCTATTTCTTCTGGGTTGTTGCCAGATTCTTTAAGTTCAGAAATAGAACAATTTGCACCCAGAGGTGCTTTGGAAAACGTAAGTCTGTTTGCTCCTTTATCGGTTGCTAGCTCAAATTTGTTAACACTTCGTTCTAACGTAGCAAGTCTTGAGCTCAGCTCAGTTCGTGGTTCTCCAAATATGTGGGGATTGAATGGATTTTTGGATCTGGCTTATGACGGCTCTACAAAAGTTCTTTCAGGAGTCGTGGAAGTTGAATCTGAAGAGTTCAGTTTAAACTTGCCAACTGTTTTCACGTCTGTATGGGACTATGGCTATGTTAATGGAAGATTAAATATAAATGTCGATCAGAGTGATGGAAGAGAAGTTAGGTTAGTAAGCAGCATAATTGTCGCTGAGTCCGAAATTGTAGATGCACACATTGAATTTTCTTCTACCATTCAGAATAACTCTAGCGGTGCTAGAGAAGGATTCTTAGATTTACTTATTGGCGCCGAAAGGCTAGACGCCGAATATAAATCGGCATATTTACCTGACGGCTCAAACATTTCTGATAACCTGCGACAAAGTATGGAATGGTTGGATAATGCAATTTTAGACGGTGAAATTAGAGATAGTGGTGTGCTTTTTAGAGGATCAACGATTCAGGGGTCAGATGCTGTTACTAAAACATTTCAATCCTATTACCTAATGGAGAACGGTGAACTCAATTTTTCTGATGAGTGGCCAAACATTAATTCCTTTTCGGGATATGTTTATACCGATGACAATGAATTCGATATAGAAGTGCGGAGTGGGGAAAGCTTAAGTCTAAATCTGGGTGAAATCGTTGGTGAAATTCGAAGAAATGAAAGAGACGAAAACTGGCTTAGTGTCAATGGTCAAGCAGCTGGATTGACCTCAGATGGATTGAATTATCTGCAAACGGCTCCCTTAGGTGAGCGACTAAAAAATTCGATTGCTAACTGGGAAACTGAAGGTGATGTCGCTGCTGATATTCAAGTTCGAGTGCCTCTTAACCAACCAGGTCGAGAACCGGAAGTTCGAATAAATTTTGCGATAGCTGAAAACAGTATCGAGATACCCGACTATGCGCTCACTGTGAGTCAGTTAACGGGTCCTATAATTTACGATAGTTTAACGGGCCTCGAACCCAGCGAGCTGGAAGGTCAGCTATTTGGTCATCCCGTTAATTTAGCTCTTTCCTCGCAAGCGAACGAAGGAGAGATTGAAACTATATTGGTCGATGCAGAAGGAGCTGGTACTAGAGAAGAATTAATGGCATGGCCGCAGCAGAGTCAATTTGTGCGCGATGTGCTGGCGCAGATGCAAGGAGATTTGATTTATACCGCAAACTTGAGTCTGGAGCAGCGAGAAGATAGTGCACAGGGCAATACTTTAGTCATCGATTCAGATCTTGTGGGCTCGGCTCTGAATCTTCCGCAACCTTTTGGCAAAACCTTTGAAGAAACTGCCGATCTCCACATCGAATTACAGTTCGGTAATGAACAGTTTGTCACTGGAAATTTTGGCGACAATGTTCAATTTGAATTGGGCATGGAGGAAGGAACCGTAAACGATGGAATCGTTTTAGTGGGCTCCTATGACTCGCCATTGTCTTCTTTTTCAGAAACTAATAATAACGGCATCATGATTATCGGTGAAATGGGTCGGCTGGTAGTGGAAGAGTGGACAGCATTTCTCGGAGAGCTGAATAGCACTTCTAATCCATCTGCGGACTTAAACAATGCTATTAAATTTGTAGATGTGCAATTGGGAATTTTGGAACTCTATGAACAAGAGCTTCCCGGCGTTGCGATGCGCTTAGAAGCAGATGAATCTGCCAAGTCCTGGCAGGTAACTCTCGACAGCGACTCAATTCAGGGTCAGGTTTATTTCCCATTCGATCAGGAAGACTATCTGCGTTTGGATCTTGCGTATTTACGTTTACCTGGAGATGAAGAGAGTGAGGTTTCTACTGATTTAAATGACGAAGCTGAAGAGGAAGAACGCATCGATGTATTGGCAGATATCGACCCTCGCGAACTTCCACCAATGTATTTTTCAACCGACGACTTTACTATTGGCAGCCGTCCATATGGTGCCTTCGCTTTTACCTTCGAGCCCAATGTAGATGGCGCAGAAGTGAATGACTTAGTGTTCGACTTTCGCGGTTTGCGTTTGAATATGGAAGGGCCATACGTAGATGACTCTGAGCCTGATGAATATGCTCAACGCTTTGCTCCAAGATTTTTCTGGTACTACGATGGTGTAGAGCATCGATCGGAACTCAGAGGTATTTTATATGCTGATGATATGGCAGATGTTTTGACTGCCAATGGTTATGCCGCGATGTTCGAAAGTGAAGAAGCAATATTTTTTGCTGACATTTCCTGGCCAGGTTCTCCTGCCTTTTTCACGGGTTCGAATCTTAGTGGTGAAATAGATATGGATATTGAGGACGGTCGTTTCCTGCAGGGATCTGGTGGGCAGGGTGCATTGCGCTTAATCAGCATTTTGAATTTCGATGCCATCATGAGGCGTGCGCGACTCAGTGACGATTTAGTGCGCACTGGCCTCGCCTACGATGAGATTACTGCTGAGCTTAATCTCGATGATGGCCAGGTAAATATAGAAGATAGATTGGTTATATCAGGTCCATCCAGTCTGTATCAGATAACTGGCGATCTTGACTTAGAAGACGAAACTATTCTCGGAGAGATGTATGTCACTCTGCCGGTGAGTGACAATATTCCCTGGTTAGGTTTATTAACTGCAAATATTCCACTCGCAGTAGGCGCTTACCTATTCGATCAGATTTTTGGCGATCAGGTAGATAGCCTAACTAGTGCCGTTTACACTCTCGATGGACCCTGGGAAGGACTGGAGCCGGAATTCAAACAGGCTTTCGGATCACCAGGAGAAACTCCCGAAGCTTCAGTTAACTAGCGAATAGCCTCGATACGTGAATAAGGCACGTACCAGATGTCCTTATTTCCAAATCCACCTGCTCTTTCCGAATCAAAAAAGAAATATTCAAAGTCAGGTGAAAAAGCCGGGCATCTGTCATGTTGGTCCGAATTCACCCCCGGGCCAAGATTGACTAATCGAGTCCACTCACCATTTTCATTGCGCGTAGTGACATAAATGTCTTCCATACCAAAGCCTTCATCGCGAGTCGTAGAGATATAAAGCGACCTGCCATCTTCAGATGGTAAGGAATGATGTTCGCTGGCCTCGCTGTTTACATTTGGTCCAAGATTTTGTGCTTTCTGCCAGACTCCTTCAATTCGCTCTGACATCCAGATATCGTTGCCACCAAACCCGCCTTCGCGGGTTGAGGTCCAGTAAGCGAATTCCCATTCGTCACCGGTGAAATAAAGGCAATGATCCATATCCGGGGAATTAAACGGTTCGCCAAGATTGCGTGGTTCAGTCCATATACCATCTACCCAGTCGCTGACATAAATGTCGGTAGATCCATATCCGCCTGGTCTGTTACTCATGATATAGAGTTGCTGCGCGTCAGGGGAAAGCAGCGGTTCAACTTCCAGATAATCACGAGTGCTCACCTCCCAGACTATGGTTGGTTCGGTCCAGTCGTCCCCATCGCGATGAGTTACGCAGATATCCGATCCAATTTCTCCTTCTCGATCGAAACAATTGAAGTACATGGTGTTGCCGTCGGGAGTAAAGGTAGGTTCTGCATCCCGTTCAGAAGTATTAATGATAGCTCCCATATTGGTGGGGCCAGGGTCCTGGGAAACAGCAGGAAAACCTAGAAATACAGTCAGAAAGCCCATTATTTTTAAATTAACGGATGGTGAGTTTTTCATTAGCACCTCTTAATTAAGTCCGGCAATTAACCTAATATCAGACTGCAATCTAACTTGCAATAAATTATATTAGGGGCCAGGTATAATATTTTAGTGATTGCAGGAAAAACCCCCTAGAATTCAGTTATTTGCCGTTGACTCTAAGCAGGATAAACCTTACTCTCTCTGACAATCTAATCAACCCAAAATCCCACCAGGAGGATGGAATGAAAATTCGTCGAATCTTAACTGCTATGGCAGCCGCAGCAACAGCTGGATTGATCATGCTGGTACTGCCTGTTTTTGCTCACCATGCAACAGGACCATTCTATGATCCTGAAAAAGTAGTGGATCTGCAGGGAACTGTGACCCGCTTTGTTTTCCGAAATCCGCATGCTTTCTTGTTTATCGACGCGCCTGATGAAAGTGGCCAAAATTCGGAGTGGCAAATAGAGCTTGGGGCACCGGTAGGGCTGCGTAGAATTGGCTGGACTCCGGACACCCTGCCTGTTGGCATGGAAGTAAAGCTCACCGGTCGAGGATCCAGAGCTGAAGGTTCACAGGGGGTTTGCTGCGTTCGTATGACCCGAGCGGATGGTAGTCCTGTGCTTGAAGGTGGCGCAGTTAGAGAGCGGACCCAGGACTAGGGAGTAGAGATTTTCGATGAAAGAGCTAATTACAATTAAAACAGTAAGAATCCTGGCAGTATTGGCAGCCTGTTTCGCTTTCGTGATGGGATTGCTAATGCCACAGTTAAATGCGCAGGGAGTAGATAGTCATATTCCTGATTTGGCTGGTATCTGGGATGGCACACCTCGTGTTCGACCAGTGAATGGCGAAACTGTACCCTGGGGTGAGAATAACTTTCCAGACTTGAATGCACGTGCACGTGCTTACCAGGAAGTATGGGAAGAAATTATGGCGCCAAAATATGATTGCCAACCAGCATCTTCGCCTGCCATTCAATATGACCCATATCATATGCAGGTAACCCAGTGGCCTGATCGAGTTCTGTTTCGTTATGAGAAAGACGATCAGTTGAGAACTGTGTGGCTTGATGGTCGTGAACCGACTGCAACTGACTTCAGTTTGCAGGGTTTTTCTCGTGGTTACTATGAAGATGGTTCTTTATATGTAACTACCACGCATTTTGTTTTCGATATTGCTGGATTCGATGACTACAACGGTATTCCTTCCTCATCACAAAAAGTGATTACAGAAAGATACTGGAGTGAAGGTGAAGAGTTGCGCTTAACTCTTACTGTTGAAGATCCAATGTTTTTTAATGGCGATGTTTCATATACCACTCGATGGTTACCAGCTGGAGAAGGATACCGATTAGCACCTTATGATTGCGATCCTGAAGCATCAAGACTTTCGGTGCAGTTCTTTCCGTCGAAGTATGATTAGTTGATTGGATGCAGTATGAAGAAGCCACCTAAGGGTGGCTTTTTTGTGGAGAAAAACTTTAAGAAAGAGCGATGAATGGTTAGGAATAAATTGAGTTTTTAAGCTGTTGGTAGATTGTCTAATAGATTCGACCATCTAGATCAGGGTTATGCTGATGCACTGGTAAAGTATAAACGGTTGGAGAGGTAATTAAATTTAGAAAGCGTGCAAAAAGCTTAACCCGTACCTACGTATGGTATTAATCTACCTAAAAGAAGCACTCCTGTCCAAGCGCCTAAGGAAGTCAACGCAACAAGCTTTGCAATTGCAGGTGATGCAAGATTGCGATCCATAGTTTGAAGAATTGGGTCAACTTTGAAGTGATAAACAGCAGCATTAAGTCCAGCGATAATTACCAGTACCATCTTTATCTGAAATCCTATATTGATTGAGTAGCGCATTGGATCGCCGTAGAAGAATAAGATTCCGGTGATCAGGTTCAGTGCGAACCCGAGAATGACTGCTGGCAAAAGTTTATGTGTAGCTGCTGGATCGATTGCGCGGAAGAATCCTGCCATGCGTAAATCGATTACGATAAGCCCGCCTAATAAAAGTGTTAAGCCAATGAAATGAGTAATTTCTAAAACAGGCCACAACCAATACGTACTCTGAATCCATTGAGTCAGCGCACTGTCGATGATTGATTCTGCAAAGCTTATTAACATAGTTAAAAAATATACGCGATTAAGCGACCGGCAATAATTGCGCTTGTCCAACAAGCAAGAGAAACAACTGCTAATAGCTTAGTTTTAGTATCGACTTCGCTAGTCAACTTACTCTGAATAACAAATGCTAGAACCATTCCAACTAATATGGCGCTAATCTTTGTTAAGAATGGGATACTTGTTACAAAAACAGATGCCTGTGAAGTAAATAAAAGTACACCCGAGACGGCATTCAAAACGAAACCAGCAATAGCGAGATTTTTTAAATAACAAAACGTTCTGATTGATAAGGAGCTGAATATGCCGAGTAAGCGCAAGTCCCGCATCGAGAAAATCCCAACTACGATAGCTAATCCCGCAATATGAATGCTCAACAGAAAAGGGTAAGCCCACAAAGATGTGCCTACCCAAAGTGCGATTGCAGTATTTTCTAACTCTAAGAACATACAAAAACGAAGCGGAAATGATTGCGCTTTGTATCACAGATCTCTCTTAAGACAAACCCTACTGGTAAAACCAAAATAGACATCTCCTTTGGCTGGCATTATGCTGAATTGATCCATTGGAGATTCAAAAAATGAAAGTAATAAAAAATCTTGCAAAATTTAGTGCTGTTACGCTCCTATCATTCTTTTTCGGCTTTTTTGCCTTATATGCTCAATCCGATCGAAATGTCACCGCAGCTCAGGTGGATCAATGGATGGAAGAGCTCTCGAATTGGGGGCGCTGGGGAGATGATGACGAATTAGGCACTTTAAACCTGATTACTGCTGATAAACGAATTTCCGCTACCAGACTCGTTCAATCCGGAGTCTCGGTGTCTTTGGCACACAATTACACGGTTGATCGTAGCCTGGGTGATCCTCCCCCCTTCGATTCGGAAGTAACAACAATTGAGGCTCCAGTGCATGCTGCGATGGAGCGAGTTACTTTTTCTTATCATGGTTTGCTCCACAGTCATCTCGACTCACTTTGCCACGTGCTTAAAGATGGTCAGATGTACAATGGTTATGGTGCAGACACGATTACTGAAAACGGCTGTGAACGTTTAGACATTGCTGGTGTAAAAGAAGGCATTCTAACGCGCGGAGTGCTACTTGATATTGCTCGCGTGAATGGTGTTGATTATCTCGCCCCTGGTACTCCTATATATGTAGAAGATCTAGAAGCAGCAGAACGTGAAGCCGGAATTCAGGTTGAACCTGGGGATGTATTGTTTATCAGAACCGGTCGCTGGGCAGTGCCAGCGGGGACCGGCCCTGGTAGCTCAGGTATTCATGCTTCTGTCGTGCCCTGGTTGCGATCGAGAGGCATCGCTATCTTAGGCGGTGATTACGCTAACGAAGTAAGCCCTTCTTTAGTCGAAGGTAATTTATTGCCGGTGCATGAGTTAACTATTGTCGCATTGGGAATGCGTCTTTTTGACAATCTCGATCTTGAGGCGGTGGCTGAAGAAGCAGAGCGGCAAAATCGTTGGGAGTTTCTATTAACAGCTTCACCGATTCCTGTTGATGGAGGTGCAGGATCACCAATGAATCCTATCGCAACATTCTGAGGAGTATGGGTAATGAAAATGAAGAAACGAATAAATCAGGCTCTAGTTGTTGTAGGTTTTGGATTCTTATCCATATCATTTACATCTGCTCAGAACACAGTTGTAAATGATGATGCTATGGCCCGTATTAATCAAAACGGCAACTGGCTTTCCTACGGGCGTACCCATAGCGAACAACGGTTTAGCCCCCTTACTGATATCACTAAAGAAAATGTGGGTGCCTTGCAACCAGATTGGTACTTCCCTATTCCTAACAGTCGTAGTTTGGTGTCTACACCGCTAGTTGTAGATGGTGTTATTTACTTTATTGCAAGCTTGAATATTGTTAGAGCGTTGGATGCCACTTCCGGTGAAGAGCTTTGGTCATTTAATCCTCAGGTTGGCCAGGTGGCCCCAGAACGCATGCGCGCAGGATGGGATAACAGTCGAGGAATTGCTATCTGGGAAGATAAGTTATTTGTTGCAACCTGGGACGGCAGATTAATTGGTTTGAATCGGGAGTCGGGTGAGCAGCTCTGGAGCACTCAGACTATCGATCCAGCATTAGCTATGTATATCACCGGTGCACCAAAAGCCTTTAAAGGAAAGGTCTTAATTGGCAATGGTGGAACAGAAAATGGACCGAACCGTGGTTATGTTTCTGCCTATGATGCAGAAACCGGTGACCAGGCCTGGCGATTCTGGATTGTTCCCGGAAATCCTGCTGACGGCTTTGAAGATGATGCGATGGAGATGGCAGCGGAAACCTGGACCGGCGAATGGTGGCGTCACGGCGGTGGTGGCAATTCCTGGCATGGTTGGACCTATGACGCAGAATTGGAGCAGCTATATATAGGCACCGGTAATGGTTCTCCATGGAATAGAAAGATTCGTAGTCCTAGCGGCGGTGATAACTTGTTTCTCGATTCTATCGTTGCACTTGATCCTGATACCGGCGCATACCTTTGGCATCACCAGAACACGCCAGGGGAAACTTGGGACTACAACTCCAATATGGACATAGTCCTGGCTGATCTTGTTATCGATGGTGAACCGATTAAAGCCTTAATGCAGGCACCGAAGAATGGTTTCTTTTATGTCATAAATCGCAAAAACGGTGAGTTGCTATCAGCAGAAAAAATTACCGAAGTTACTTGGGCCTCTCATTACGATCTTGATACGGCTAGACCCGTAGAGCTTCCTGGAGTGCGTTACGAAACTTCGGCTATAAGAATTTCGCCTGGACCAGTTGGCGCACATAGTTGGCATGCCATGTCTTTTAACCCCAACACGGGCCTTGCTTACATTCCATCGATTCATTCTTCTACTGTATACGGTGATGCAGGTATTGATATCGAAAACTTTGAAAGGCGGCAATGGCGACTTAATACTGGTGTAAATTCCAGGTCTGGTGGCGGTACCCGTGACGATGCACCAGCTTCACTGCAAGCCTGGGATCCAGTGCGTCAGGAACAGGTGTGGGAAGTGTTGGCGGATGATATCTGGAATGCTGGAACGCTTACCACAGCAACCAATCTGCTATTTCAAGGTAGAGCAGATGGCCATTTGATTGCCTACGACGCTGAAACTGGGGAAGAGCTTTGGGATTATGATCTTGGGTTAGGCATCTCTGCGCCTCCGATCACTTATGCGATTGATGGCAAACAATACTTAGCCTTGCTTGTGGGTTGGGGTGGTTCAATGGCGGCTCTCGGCGGCTCTCAAGCGGCAGAACATGGTTGGTCTTATGGAGCTCAGGAACGTCGCCTGATTGCCTTTTCTCTGAATGGAACCGCAGTTTTGCCAACGCAAGCTCCGCCGTTAGTTCCACAGCCATTGCCTTCATCTGACTTTATAGTGAATCAAGATTTAGCAGTTGAAGGCGGGTTGGAATTTAATGGCACTTGCAGTATGTGTCACGGTGGTGGTGCAATTGCTGCAGGTATCGCTCCTGATTTGAGAGCTTCAGGTGTTCCTCTTTTAAGAGAAGCGTTCGAGAACGTTGTTAGGAATGGTGCACTGTCTGACAATGGAATGCCAATCTACAGAGATTTAACCGACGAACAATTAGAATCACTTCGTCACTATATTCGTTCGCGAGCGGAAGTGACTTTGCGCGCCAATCAGTAAGTTTAAATGAAACATGTAGTCGCAGCGGCACAGATGGTTTCTACTGGAAATGTAGATGCAAATCTTGCCGCCGCAGAAAAGCTCATAGCACAAGCTGCTGAAGTCAACGCAGAAATGGTTTCATTACCTGAAGTATTTGCGGTACTAGAAGGTGGACCTATGCATGGCTTTGGTGAAGTCGAAAGGGAAGGTAAGATTCAGGGATTCCTTTCCGCGCAAGCGAAGAAATATGGATTAATTCTTGTTGGCGGCACAATTCCTTTGCTAACGCGACCCAATACTACTTTGTCCGATGCTGATCATTTGATAGAAGACACTCGAGTAAGAGCTGGATGCCTGGTTTTCGATAGCGACGGTCAGCAAATTGCTCGTTATGACAAGATGCATTTGTTCGATGTAAAAGTGGCAGATAAGCAGGCTATCTATTCTGAATCACGCAGCTATGAGCCTGGTGATGAAATCGT
>JBJLER010000096.1:0-19651 GCA_045565735.1 Pseudohongiellaceae bacterium | reverse complement strand
ATAGCCCTGACTCTGAGGAGTTCTACGCCAGTAAGTCCAGTCCGCCGGCGCGGGATTAGCTAATTCTTCTGTTGTTACGTTTTTAAACCCTTCAATGGCGACATAAGAACGTGTAATGCCTCGCTCGCTTTGATAGACCGTAGCTATATCTGGTACAGAATCACGGGTACCAGGTGTTGGGATGGTGCCAGCACGGCCAGGCACTGGAATTCTCTGCACTAACGGAACTTGGTCATCGTTGCCGTCACCAATAAACACTACCGCGTTGGTTGCAGTAATTAAATCCATCGATCCGCTGGCGATGTCGTTCGCACTAAGTAGGTAAGCGGTTATATCAATATACTGCTGTTCTGTGAGAGATGCGGGTGCCTGCGGTGGCATGGTTTGTCGCAACAAGTCCACCAACTCCGAAACATTGCGATTGGTCCAGTTACCTTGAAAATTTGCGTCGTTAAGTGCGGGTGCTTCAAAAGAACCGGTTAAATCAGGCAAATGACATGCAGCGCAGCTTTGGATGTAAAGCGATTGCCCGGACTGGGCTTGTGAATCGGTATAGCTCGCCTGCTGTAATTGCTGACCGTGTAGCAAGGGTGTAAATACTACGGCGATCAGCAATAACAATCTGGGTTGCATAGCTTTCTTCTCTATTCGAGTCTCAAAGTTTCCTGACGCAGCCGTTTTTCAGCGACAGCTTGGGCAAACTGCTCTTCATTTATATAGGTAATACCTACCCAGGCATGACTCATTTCATCAACTCCGCGACGACCGAACACAACCCACTGCTCAGGATCAGGATTAATTGGATTGTTCGCGGTGTTATCGAATACCGAAGTGAACTGAAGGATAGTGCCAGTTGGCAATAATGGTTTTGCATCTTCTTCATAGATGTAGGCGATCTGCCAATTGTGATCGTATTTATTCACTTGGTTTAAAACTTCCTTTGTGCCATCGGGGAAAATCGCTTCCATCGTCATAACTTTGCCGCGCATATGCATATGCGGTCGATAACTATGAATAACTGCTGGTGAATCCAGTCGATGAGTTCCAGTTAGCACTTGATAGCCATGAGGCGGGATTACGATATCTTGTCCCCGTGCCATACCTTTCAAGCCGTCTACACGGAATAGCACTTCACCAACAGTTTCTCTTTCTGGTGTTTGTCCTTCCGGATAAAACCAAAGGCCAACTTCAACCACATCATCAGCTCCCTCAGCACCAACCGGGAAGTAATGCAGGTTCCAGGCGATAGTGCCGTCAGTTGGAACACGCATGCCAGTACCTTCTGGAAAGATTTCCCATGCCTTACCAACCCCATATCGGGCAAGGGCAACAGTGCGGCCACCATCTTCTGGCATTAAAACCGCGTGACCGTGGTGAACAACTTTTTTACCCAATGGATAGCTAGGCTTAAATTCTGCAGCTTTTAAAAACCGTTCCTGATCCAGTCCTTCGAAAGGAACATTTGGCATCCACCATTGATCCTGTCCGTTAGCAATAACGTCATAAGGAGTAGACTTAACAATTAAATCCGGTGGACCAAGCTGGTCTGCAAGTTGCCATTCTGCGCCAGATGGAAACTCTATTGGTGCTGGAAGATCCGCACGATTGCCTTCCGGAGCTCCTGCTTCAACCCAGGCTTCAATAGTATCAATCTGCACATCACTTAATGAGGCATCGTTCTTAAACTGCTGAATACCAATGCTTGGATCCACATGCCAGGGAGGCATGATGCGTTTGGAGGTGCGATCGTGAATTAATGTTGCAAACGGTTTTACTTGATCATAAGTCATCAAAGGCATTGGACCTATGCCTTCAGGATTATGACAGTAAGCACATTTTTCCTGAAGTATCGGTGCTACATCTTTGGAATAGTTTGGCGATTCCTGCGCTGATGCTTGCGCCGAGAACAGGCCGACAGCACTTAGGGTAATAATTAGTTGAACGATTTTTTTAAGTTGAATCATGCGCGGCTCCGTTTAGTTGCTCACGTTGATATGAAAATAAGCGTTGGTGTGACAGCAGTAAAATTCAAATGCAGCAATTGTATCGATGGTTTGCATGCGCACTACATAATCACCAGGCTCGCTAAATGTTGCTTGCACTTCAGCAACTCCATCAATGGTTTGAATTTCATATTCTTTGTTATCGAATTCTACCTTACCTGCACCACTGTGGTGTGACCATCCGACCCATACTTCTTCATCGGCATGTTCGATCCATGCTTGTAATCGTATGGATTCGCCTACCTGGGCGCTCACAGAATTGGTTGTGTGAATTCCGGTTCTACCGCGGGCTCCTTCGCCATTTGGTGAGAGCTTAACTACTGGGGCGATATCTCCACGGCCATCGGACGCGGGCTCATCCAATACATAAGGTGGGATTACTTTGCCCGGTGTACTCAAATCAAATCGATTGCTGGAGATATGCCAGGTGACGCGGTGAGTAGAATTAAATCCTTCAGGGACATTAACGGTAAAAGAGCAGAACACATGGCGATAGGCCCGAGGCAACACATCGAAATGAGTTGGAACATTAGCAGTACTCAGATCGAGGTCTGGATAGTCGGTTTCGAGATAATTGTCTTCTCCAATAGGGATATCGAAAGACTCTTCAGTGTTCATGTTGAAATAGCCGAAGCAGATGGTTTTGCTACCATCCCTATTGGGATACCAGCCATCATAGAGAGGGATTAGGGCCTGGCCGCTAGGTCTAATAACCTCGGCAGACCAAGATTGCTGATTTAGGTCGATCTGCTGAGCGGAGGCGGTTCCAAGCAGAGAAACCAGGCCTAAGCAGCAGAAAATTTGTGTCTTCACCCTTAATTGCATCTTTGTGCGGCTTTTCCAAGCTCTTTGGCATCTTTTTGGTGCAAAGATAGTACTTCAATTTCAATAGGATGTCTCTTCTCAGGCCCGATGTAATGGGCTCGGAACCCCCGCGGAATATGCTAGACTGCTGATCGAAATCTGATTGCCGGACCACTATAAAATAAGGAAAAACAATGAATAAATTTTCCCTGCCGGTTTTTCTCGTGGCAGCCTTCCTTAGTTCATCAATAAATGCTCAGCAGGGCGCTCCTAATGGGGAGTGGCCAACCTATGGTGGCGATCTCGGCCATACGCGTTATTCTGGGTTGGATCAGATCGATGCTACCAATTTTTCGGATTTAACTGTTGCCTGGGAATTCAATGCAGCCAATTTCGGGCCCAGTCCCGAATATCGTTTTCAATCTACACCTTTAATGGTGAATGGAAAAATCTATTCTACAGCGGGATCTCGACGCTCGGTGGTTTCTCTCGATGCAGCCACTGGCGAACTACTCTGGTTTTACAATCTTGACGAAGGAGAGCGTGGCCAAAATGCCCCGCGTCAACTTTCTGGGCGTGGCTTAGCCTATTGGGGAGCTGGTGATGAAGAACGAGTTGTGTATGTGACACCTGGGTACCAGATGGTTGCACTGGATGCCGCTACAGGAATTCCAGTAAGTGAATTTGGCAATAATGGTATTGTCGATCTCAAGCAAAACGCTGACCAACAAATAGATCTGGTAACAGGGGAAATTGGATTGCATTCAACCCCTATCGTTGCCAAAGATGTAGTAATCGTTGGTGCTGCCCATCGCACTGGTGGCAATCCGCGCAGTCGTGAAAATGTAAAAGGTTATGTCCGTGGTTTCGATATAAGAACTGGGGAACGCTTATGGGTTTTCCATACGATTCCCTTGCCTGGTGAATACGGTAATGAATCCTGGTTAAACGACTCTGCTTCATACACTGGTAATACTGGAGTCTGGGCACAAATTTCTGTCGATGCAGAACTAGAGACGGTTTACCTGCCAGTAGAAGCAGCAACCGGGGACTATTACGGCGCGTATCGACCGGGCGACAACTTGTTTTCGGAATCGCTAGTTGCTGTGGATCTATACACCGGTGAACGCAAATGGCATTTCCAGCTAGTTCATCATGGCATCTGGGACCATGACATTCCCTGTGCTCCAATTCTTGCCGACATAGTCATCGATGGACAGGTACGCAAAATAGTTGCGCAACCCACCAAGCAGGCTTTTCTTTATGTGTTTGATCGGGAAACCGGAGAACCCATCTGGCCAATCGAAGAACAGCCAGTTGAAATCGGTGACGTCCCGGGGGAGTGGTATTCACCTACTCAGCCGATTCCAACAAAACCCCCAGCCTATGACCGGCAAGGGGTATCAGAAGACGATTTAATAGACTTCACTCCGCAGTTAAGAGCTCGTGCTCTTGAGATAGCTAGCTGGCATAAAATGGGCCCGCTTTTTACACCGCCAGTTGTAAGCAACATAGATGGGCCACTTGGCACCTTAATGGCGCCGGCAACAGGGGGAGGTACTAACTGGCCCGGCGGTTCCTATGATCCAGAAACCAATATGTTGTATGTTATTTCGAATAGTTCGGTTGTTAGTCTTGCTGTGGTTGAGCCTTATCCTGGTCAGTCTGATATGGCCTATATCCAGGGTAACGCGATTTCTGGTCCACGAACTTCTGGGGGTGCAGGATCTTCCGCCGGTGGTGGGCGCACCGAATTTTCAGCCACCCAAAGAGGACGTCCGGTTTCAACTCGCGGTAATCCTCCGCGAAATTTATTAGTGGATCGATTGCCAATATTAAAACCTCCCTATGGTCGTTTAACTGCTATAGATTTAGAAGAAGGGGAAATCGCCTGGCAGGTACCCCATGGCCAAACACCGGATCGCATCGCTAATCATCCGGCCTTGGTAGAAATGGATTTACCGAGAACAGGACAGGGCGCTTCGGTGGGATCAATGGTAACCAAGACACTAGTTATAGCCGGTGAAGCGGAATTAACAACCAATGAAGATGGTGAACGCCGCGCTATGTTGCGGGCTTATGATAAAAGTACCGGTGCAGAAGTCGGAGCAATTCGTTTACCTGCACCACAAACTGGATCTCCGATGACCTATGAACTGAATGGCGAACAATATATTGTCATCGCAGTTAGTGGTACAGGAGTTGCCGGACGTCTGGTTGCTTACAAACTTTGATTTAGACTACGTAGAAATACTTCGAAGAGGAATCTTTATGATCGCTGTAAAAAAGTTCAGGACGCTCGTTGTCGCCAGCCTCGTGACAGTTATGCCTGTTTTTGTCTCTGCACAGGCAACTATAGATAGCTACAGCAACGTTACTGACGCGCGCTTAATAAATCCTGAAGAACGCAACTGGTTGTCTTACCGTGGAAATCTTGAAGGATGGGGATTTTCTGCACTTGATGAAATAACTACGGACAATATTGCCAATCTGGAACCGGTTTGGACTTTTTCCACAGGTGTTTTAGGTGGGCACGAATCGCCGCCAATAGTAAACGATGGAGTTATGTTTGTTACTACGCCGGGAAATCTTCTCTATGCAATCGACGCTGCTAGTGGAGATTTGCTGTGGCGCTATCAGCACGATCTGCCTCAAACCTATATTGCGTTTCACCGAACTAATCGCGGTGTAGCCCTTTACGGCGATAAAGTTTATATGGCAACCCTGGATGCCCGAGTAGTTGCCCTCGATGCGGCTACGGGTGAAAAGATATGGGATACCGCAGTGCAGGACAATTACTTTGGTTATTACATCACCACAGCACCTTTGGCCGTTGATGGAAAAATTATGGTGGGTACTTCCGGCGGTGAATTAGGTATTCGTGGATTTGTTGTGGCACTGGATTCTGAAACAGGTGAAGAAGTCTGGCGAACCTATACCGTGCCCGGCCCCGGAGAACCTGGCAATGAAACATGGCCTGGAGATTCCTGGCGAACTGGTGGGGCAGCTGTCTGGATACCTGGTCACTACGATGCAGAATTAGGGCTGGCTTATTTTGGTACTGGCAATCCGGGTCCATGGATTGGCGATCAACGTCCTGGCGACAACCTCTATACCAATTCTGTAATAGCCCTGGATGTGGAAAACGGCGATATACGTGCACATCACCAATATCACTGGAATGGTTCTTGGGATTGGGATGAGGTTTCCACACCAATCTTAATGCCAGTGGAACGAGCCGGAAGAGAATTCAATGCGTTGGTGCATCCTGGTCGTAATGGTTATCTATGGACCTTGGAAAGGCAGGCGAACCGTATCGGTTTCGTCGATGCTGAACCTTATGTTTATCAGAACGCTTTCTTAAGTATCGATCCGGAAACCGGTCGACCGACTTACGATGCCGATCATACACCTGCAACTGGGGAAGCAGTGGATTTTTGCCCATCTCTTTGGGGTGGTAAGGACTGGCCGCCAGCGGCATACAATCCCGAAACTGGGCTAGTTTACATTCCGGTTAATGAAAACCACTGTGGAGTAATTGAAGGCAGAGAAGTTACTTATATGCCTGGCAGCTCCTATACTGGTGCGCGCACTGAATTCACCTTGCGCGAACCGGAGGGAAATATTGGTGAAATCCAGGCCTGGGATATGAATGCAGGTGAAGAAGTGTGGTCGGTAGAATTTCAATCGCATAATTGGGGTGGCATTTTAACCACCAGCGGCAATCTGATCTTCAGTGGTGGCACTAGCGATCGCTATTTCCGCGCTCACGATGCCAGCAACGGTGATGAGCTATGGCGCTTCCGCACCAACTCCGGAATCATCGGGGTTCCTTCTACTTACTCTGTCGATGGCAAACAATATGTAGCCGTGCAGTCTGGTTGGGGTGTTGATGCTGCTGGAATGACTGCACGAATTGATCAGGTTAGAGGTACTCGAACCTTTGTTCCTCAGGGCGGAGTTATTTGGGTATTCGCCCTTCCAGAATAAGGCGCGCGGACTGCAAGAGCACTTTATATTATCAAAATGCCTTCTCCAGGTTATTGGCAGGGTTGTTGCCGTACCTCTGTAAGCAGAAGTTCAAGGAGAAATTCAATCCACGCTATAACGATTTGTTACTGAACTTTCTCCTAATTAGCCGGCGGCAATAACCAGTGTTCTTCAGTTGCCAGTGGGGCACTTAGAGTTAAAAGTAACTCTTCTAATTGACGCAATTGCACCGGCCTTAATTCCAATGGTTTCGCTTCGTTATGACTTAGCATTGACACCGGTGCTTCATTATAGTGTTCGATAACTTGGGCCAGAGTAGTCATCTGGCCACCATGCATATAAGGCGCTGTGTCTGCAACGTTTCGTAGAGTTGGTGTTTTTTGTGCGCCTACTAATTCATTGGTATCTCGAGCAAAACGCAGTTCTATGCATTCACTTCTACTTGCCTCGCTATATAGGCCTAAACAGTTAAACGGATCTTCTCTGGCTGCACGAATTCCGTCATAACGACCCATTGATGGTAATTGCCCACTGATAGCCAGCACACCAGTGTTATGAAACTCATTATTGGTCAGTAGTGGACCGTTATGGCAGGTCACGCATTGTGCATCGCCTATAAAAAGCGCTAAACCAGCGGCTTCGGAAGAAGAAAACATTCCATTTTCGTTTGAACTAGATTGACCAAGTGTGTCGATATATTCATCAAAACGAGAACGGCCGGGAATGATCTTGCGCTGATAGGCAGCAATTGCTTTACCAACATTGCTAAAAACTTGATTTACATCTTTTTGCTGAGTGGGGCTTAATTCCGACCAGGCAGTCCGTTGTGGCTCATTGCCTAACGGCGTTGCTGAAACCGGTCTTAGGGGAATAGTTGGAATACTCCCAAAGACAGATTCATAGAGATCTCGGTACCAATCGTCTTCAGCTACTATTCTTGTCACGCTTAATCGATCGGTGTTGTGTTCGTGGCTTGTTTCTATTGGGGCCAGAGCTTGAGACCATTGGCTATCTTTACGCCCATCCCAATAAAACCATGGGCTGTAGGAGATTCCTACCAGGCTTGGAGTATGCCTCGGCCCGATATTAGTGCCTACTGCCAGCGATAGACCATCTGTAAACATCAATTCTGGCTTATGGCAGCTGGCACAAGAAACGGATCCATTGCCGCTAAGCCGCGTGTCGAAATACAGTGCATGTCCCAGTTCCGCTGCTAATTCTGAATCGGCTACCCTATTGCTGGGATCTGCGGGTAACTCCGGTAAGGCGCTTAAAGATAGGGAAGCGAGAAGTTGGCGCTGTTCATCGGTCCAATCAGGTTGCAGCGGTATGGAAAAATAATTCCAGGTAGCTAGACTGACAAATAGTGCTGTCAAGCCGACAATCAGAATCCTCTTGTTCACAAGCGAAAATCCAAAGTTACGTTTGTAGTCCGGCCGTTAACCTCAATAGAAAACAACATCTGCCACGCACCGGGCATGTGAAAGCGAACCCCTTCAATCAGATAAACACCGGGTCTAATCTCTTCGGTAACCATTGGTTGAGTTGGTAAGCCATGATCGTGCTCGGTCATACCTCCCTTAAGATTAATATTTGCACCTTGCACAGCCCCTGCCGCATTGCTCAGTTCCAGATGCCAACTATGAATTTGGTTTATGACTAATGGCTGCAGCTGACTGTGCAAGTGCAAGTAAAGCTCATTCCCAGCTTCTAGTTCAAAGTCAGGATTTTCACTACCAACGGCAGCTATTACGGGAAGCAAAGAAAGAACAGTAAGTTCTATTCCTAGACGAAGGGAACGTTTCAACATGGTAAGAATCGATAAATCAAGGCGGCAATTATAGCAGAGACTAGTACTATGCAGCAGGTAGTAATGCCTGCTCGAAGTTTAAGAAGTGACCTACTTTTTCAGCATTAACTAAATTCGATTTGTTTGCTTTTTCGTTCCCCGCCTGGTTATCTATTCGCGGTTAAAAACCAACTTGCCATCCACATAAGTTTGTTCTACTTCAATATCCATTATCTGGTCTTCGGGAACAGTTAGGATATCGTCAGAAAGCACAATCATGTCGGCAAACTTTCCTGGCTCCAATGATCCTTTTAGATCTTCTTCGCGATTCAAAAACGCACCAGTTGCGGTGTAGGCTCGTATCGCTTCTTCACGGGAGATAATTTCATCAGGACCATAAACCGTTCCGGTCATACCCTTGCGAGTTGTGGCAGCGTAAATACCAACCATCGGTCCAATCGGGAGAATATCGCTAGAAATCGCAACGGTAATGCCGTGATCCATTGGAGACCGTAACGGATTATTGTGTTGTAAGCGCCAGCCATCCAGATTTTCTGCGTAACGACCTTCTAGGGTGTAAGTAAAGTTTGGTTGCTGAGTGATGTGAATTCCATGTTCTGCCATTAGCTCCATAGTTAGATCCGGTGGACGCATGGAGAAATGGTTCAAGTAATGACGATGGTCTTCTCGTGGGTTTCTTTCCAGCGCATCTGCAAGGGTATTGACCACCAAGACAATTGCAGCATCACCAATTGCGTGAATACCCATTTGCCAGCCTGCATCGTGAATTTCATTCAGATGAGCTACAAGCTCTTCTTCTGGCATATCCAGGTAACCGCGGTATTCACCTTGATTGCGATAGGGTTCCAATGTGTATGCCGCCGGTCCCGTAAAGCCACCATCTGCAAACACTTTGATTGGTCCAACTTTAAGAAAATCTGTGCCGTCACCAACGCGAGCTTTTACATCGTTAATACCATCCACATCAAACCATTGGAATTGAACTTGTGATCTTGGTAAAGGTAACTCAGCGCTCTCATAGAGCTCTTCCCACATAGCGAACTCACTGGGAGGTTTGGATGCGTCGGTAATTGAAGTAATACCCATGCCTAATAAAGCATTGAGATTTATTTCCAGACTCGCGATTAGTTCGTCATAGGTTGCATCCGGAACCAATCGGCTTACGATTCCCTGGCGTTCACGAATTACTCCATTAAGTTCTTCGTCTTCGCCTCTCTCGATTATACCACCAGCAGGTTGAGGTGTTTCCAATGTCACGTCTGCTAATTGCAGAGCGAGGCTATTTGACACGGCACTATGGCCACCGGCTCTGGTTAATATCACCGGATTATTTGGCGCAGCATCGTCCAAGTCATAGCGTAGCGGTCTTCGACCTTCATCCAGCTCATCCTCTGACCAACCGTATCCAATAATCCATTCTTGTTCACCAATTTCGTCAATTTTGGAGCGAATTAGATCTTGAATTTCTGCAATCGATGTCACGTTGCCCAATTCGATATAGCGCTGGGGACGACCACGAATATGGGTATGAGAATCATTGAATCCCGGCATTAAAACTTTACCGCCAAGATCCAAGATATTATTGCTTTGGTAACGAGATGCGAGGTCTGCTTCACCGGTGGCAACAATAAGTCCGTCGTTTACCACGATTGTATTGTGAATTGAAAACTGTTCATTGACAGTTAACACTTTACCGTTAGTAAGAATCAGATCCACATTTTGGCCGTCTGATCCTGCTGTATTAGATGAATCGTCCTGACCACAGGCTGATAGCAAGGCGCAGCATAGTGCAATGAATGACTTGTTTATAGCTTTCATACTAATTCACTCGTTTAAATGATTTATGATTTTAGTAAGCCTTTTTTAGTTACATGATCAAGAGTTGCTTGTAAGGCTGGATTAAATCTCTCAATCATTTCATCAATTTGCTCAGTGGTAATTATTAATGGTGGGCAGAAAGCAATAGAATTTCCGCCCACAGCACGAATTAAAAGACCATTGTCCTGGCACGCTTGTTTGGCGAATGCCCCAACGGCACCGCCTTCAAAACTTTCACCAGTTTTCTTGTTCGCGACCAGTTCTATTGCTGCGATTAGTCCATGGCCGCGCACTTCACCGACTATAGGATGATCAGCAAACTCGGCTAATCGCTGCTGCATATATACGCCGATTTCTCTCGCGTGATCAAACAGTTTATCTCTTTGATAAATTTCCAGGGTTTTCAGTGCTGCTGCACATGCTGCTGGATGTCCGGTATAGGTATAACCGTGGCCAAACACGCCTACTTCGGCACTGGGTTCTACCATGGCTTCATACATATATTCTGGAATTACACTGGCACTGATTGGAAGGTAGGCGGAAGAGAGTTGTTTTGCCAAAGATATCAACTGCGGTTTGAACCCCATGGTCTGGCAGCCGAAGTCATTACCAGTCCGACCGAAACCACAGATAACCTCGTCGCTCCACAGCATAATGTCGTATTTGGTTAACAAGGTTTCGACTTCAGGAAAATAGCTGTCAGGGGCAACGACTACTCCACTTGCACCACCGACTGGTTCCGCAATAAACGCAGCAATTGTTTCTGGTCCTTCCCGCACAATGAGTTCTTCCAGATTGTTGAGGATCCTGCTACAGAATTCTCTTTCCGATTCGCCGTCTTGTCTGCCGCGATAGTAATGGGGTGAATCGGTACGCAAGATTCCCAATGCATCAAGGGGCAGCGAAAAGTGTTTATGGTTAGCCTCTAATCCGGTTAATGCGGCTGAGGCAAGTGTTACTCCGTGATAGCCACGTTCTAAGGCAATAATCTTTTTCTTTTGTGGTTCGCCGGTTACATTAAAGTAGTAACGCAACATTTTCATATGTGAGTCGTTGGCTTCACTACCTGAGTTGGCGAAAAAGACTCTGGCATTTTCGATAGGCAACATTTCACCAAGTTTATCCGCCAGCTGCATAACAATCTTATGGGTCCTTCCGCCGAACATATGTGAATAGGATAGAGTTTTTAGCTGCTCAGTAATTGCATCAATCAATTCTTCATTGCCATAGCCTAATGAAGCGCACCAGAGACCAGCCAATCCTTCCAAGTATTTATTTCCTACATCATCGTAGACGTAAATTCCTTCACCTTTAACAATGTTTAACTGCTCGACTTGCTTGAGATTTGTTGTGGGATAGATTATCGAGGTCATAGTTTTGTTTTTCTGCGCTTCTAACTTAAAAGGAAAAGGGAGACGCCGTCTCCCTTTGATATCGAAAATATACTTACTAAGGCTTTCGGAACTTTAATACCCAGCGGTCTGTATTGCCCCTAACACCTGGAGTGCCTACTTCTTTAGCCAGGTCATCCTCAGGGTGATAATGCATGTCGCTAAAATCAACGAATTCGAATCCTACATCGACCATTTCTTTTATAACCAGCACTGGATCAAGTCGGCGCCCGTTTTGCAATTCGCGTGAAGTGGGTTCTATATGGCGGCGGGTATGATCGACCGTGCCGTAAATTCCGCCAGGCTTAAGCGCGGCAAATACCGCTTCATTCATATTCTTGCGACCTTCAGCGGAAGGATTGTGTAAGTTCCAAAAGGTTAAAACTATATCAAATCCATCGTCATCAAAGCCAAACGCTGGAATTTCCTGAAGTGTCACACTGCCGTTGATAGCCGATGTGCATTCGAGGCCGTCTAATGACATTACATCACTTTGAAAGCTCTCACTAACGCTAACTGAGAATACGAGTTCTCCACCATTGCCGCATAATATTGGTCCAATAAATTTTGACCAGTAGCCGGTGGCAGGTGAAATTTCCAGAACTTTCATATCATCTTCTAGTCCGAAGAACTCTAGAACTTCAGCTGGCTTCCGGTTCGAATCTCGAGCAACTTCTGCTGCATCGCGAATACTTCCTCCCAGAGCCTGTTCGATCTTGGTTCTAGTTGCTGCCGTATCGGCAGCAATAACTTGCGAACTCACAAATAAACTAACAGTTGCTACTAAAACTTTTTTCATCATTTATCCTCTTATCAGACACTTGGAAGGTTCGTCGTGTTTCTATTGTCGTGCTTTTAGCCACCATCTCATTGTCGTTGTTACCAAATCGGCGGCATCCTGTTGAACAAAGTGATTGGCAGTAGGAGCTGAAACAATCGTAGTGTCCTTATCGTTCCAATCCCAGGTGTTATTCAATCCATCTGAATGTAATGCTGTATCTTGTAGACCATGGAATACAAGAAGCGGAATATTTAACTGTGGTGCCAGAGGTGGGGGAGGTGTGTCTGCTGAGGCCCGGGGATAGTTCTGCTTATAGTATGCAAGCATGCCAGCGAAACTGGATTGTTCAAACGCTTCAACATATTTCAATCTTGCATCTTGGTCCGCCACCCAAAATGACAGAGTTTCCGCAGTCATCGGTCCACCAAAAAGAATATCAGGATCAGATGGAGATCCTTCGATAAAGGTCCGCGCGTACCCACTGTTTTGTTGTTGTTCTGCATTTGTAGCAAGTTCTCTTCCGAGACCATTAGGATGAGGAAGATTCAAAATAACCAGATTCTCGACCATTTGTGGGAGATTAAAGGCGAACTGCCAGGAAACAATGCCACCCCAATCGTGGCCGACAATCGTTGCTTTTTCTTCATCTAAGTGTTGAATAACAGCAGCAACATCTCCTACCAGGTAACGCATGTTATAGTTTTCATCGCCCTCAGGCTTATCGCTCAAGTTATAGCCACGCTGGTCAATAGCAACAACTCTAAAGTCATCTTTTAGTCCTTCCATCTGGTGGCGCCAGCTATACCAAAAATCTGGAAACCCATGAATCATTATCACTAATGGACCTTCACCGATGGTGGCATAATGAATTTTTACGCCATTGTTGTCGGCATAGCCGTGTTCGACTTCGTCCCAGAGGTCGGCAAAAGCGGATGAGGAGAATAATAATAGAAAGCCAATTACAGAATCTTTGGCTCTAGAGATAAATGTCATATCAATATTCCTACAATAGTCAGATCATTTAAGTTACCCCAGCACAACCATCGCCATGGCTTTCTTGTGGGGCAAAAGCGAGCCACGATTAAATCAGATTTGAGGCAAAAAGTTTAATTAATTCAGTATCTGTGGGTCTTGGCCTAAGGAGGGATTCGCTGCATCAATCCTGTCTAAATCGGTTATGATTCATGCGGACCAGGTGTAAAGTTTAGACTTTTCTCAAAATCTCAATCGGTGAGT
The DNA here is from genome assembly GCA_045565735.1 of Pseudohongiellaceae bacterium. GTDB lineage: Bacteria > Pseudomonadota > Gammaproteobacteria > Pseudomonadales > Pseudohongiellaceae > UBA9145. The sequence goes on along the minus strand of JBJLER010000096.1, from coordinate 5,818 downwards.
TAATTCAGGATTGGAAATTCATGAAAAAAATTAATATTTTCATTGGCTTAGCTTTTATTGTCACGTTGGTCCCAATGTCTCCCTTTGCGCAAGAGTCTTCACAACCTTTATTAACTGTGAAGGAAATAATGAACGGAATCATTACTCCAACCACCACCACAATCTGGGGAGCTTACCAGTTACAATCTGAGGCTGAATGGCTGGAAGTTCAGAATGCCGCCTTGGCTGTCATTGGTGCTGGAAATCTACTAGCTCTTGGCGGAGCAGCGGCCGGCGAAGAAGCTACTGCGCAGGAGTCAGACTGGATAGAATTTAATAATCAGATGGTCGCTGCGGCGCGAGAAGTAATAGCTGCCGTTGAAGTGAGAGATGAAGAAGCATTATCTGAAGCGGGAAATAATTCATTGTATCCTCCCTGTGAGTCTTGCCACCAGCTCTATCAAACTCAATAACGGGTTGCTCCTATATCGTTGCAGTACTTTATTTATTGCGTTCTAGAAATGTCCGAGTACTTGCTGTGTACATCCCGTTTTCTCGAACGCAATTGCCTCGTCTTACATAGATTAATAAGCCGCGTATGCCTGCTAAATATAAGTTCTTAAACATCAAAATAGTGCGAACGAGTCAGCTTTAAAAGAACTCAAAACCGCGGTAATCATCTGCGGCAATCTCATTGCACTTCTCTACATAGGATGGGTAACCCAAATACGGCATAAAGATTTTAGGTTTGCCTGGAATGTTTGCACCGGTGTACCAGGAATTACATCCCGTGGAGAATAGAGTTTGATCTGCTATACTGTTTACCAACTTAACCCAGTTTTCTTCCGCATCCGCATTTGCTTCAACTTGAAGTTTATCTTTGTTTTGCATAAAGCTCAGCAGGTCAGCAATAAAATCTACATGCTGTTCTATTCCGACGATCATATTTGCTAACACCGATGGGCTTCCCGGTCCGGTAATCATGAATAAATTTGGAAATCGGTTCATAGATAATCCAAGATAATTAGCAGGTCCGTCCTTCCAATGTTCCGATAATGTTTTATTTGATTTACCGCGAATATCAATTGCGAGTAAAGCGCCGGTCATGGCATCGAATCCAGTTGCCAGAATTAAAGTGTCGAATTCATATTCCGCATCTTCTGTTTTTAATCCTTTGTCTGTAATGCATTGAATAGGAGATTGGTTTAAATTTTTTAAGACGACGTTTTCGAGATTAAAAGTTTTGTAGTAATTAGTATCTACGCAGAGGCGCTTACATCCTATTACAGTCTTTGGGCAAAGCAACTCGGCAACGTCGGGATCGTCAACCACTGATTTAATTTTCCGGTGAATAAAATCAATCGCAGTTGTATTTGCTTCTTCATTTATTCCTAAGTCATTAAAACTAGCTAAAAATGGTAGACCTCCTTCTAGCCAGCGCTCTTCATAAATAGCTTCTCTTTCTTCTACAGAAACTTCTAGTGCGGAGAGATGGGTGGGATTGTTGTTAAGGGCCGCATATCTTTGTGAATTATGCGCTCTGAATTCTTTGTAGTTTGATTTGATCTGTTGCTCATACCCTTTATCCATTGGTGCGTTGTATGCAGGAATCGAAAAGGTAGCAGTGCGTTGAAATACAGTTAACTGGGCAGCATCTTTGGCAATAATTGGAATTGACTGGATTGCAGATGAGCCGGTACCGATAATGCCAACTTTTTTACCGATGAAATTTATGGGTTGGTGAGGCCATTGCCCTGTATGCAGTAATTCTCCTTGAAAATTATCCATTCCTTCAAAGTCTGGAATGTTATGCTTGGAAAGGCATCCTGTGGCCATTATGCAAAACTGCGCACAAAACTGTTCACCTTGTTCCGTAAGTCCGAACCAGAGATTTTTATCCTCAACAAAATTCAATTTTGTGATTTTGGTGTCGAACTGAATGTCTTTAATTAGATCAAAACGATCAGCAACATGGTTTGCATAAGCAAGAATTTCAGACTGAGGCGAGTATCTTTCTGACCAGCTCCACTCTTGCTGAAGTTCTTCGGAAAACTGATAAGAGTATTCGAGACTGTTTACATCGCAGCGGGCGCCGGGATAGCGATTCCAGTACCAAGTGCCGCCGACGCCGCTACCAGCTTCGTATACAAGTACTTTTAAACCGCGAGAGCGAAGTTTGTGAAGCGCATACATTCCGGCGAAGCCGGCACCAATTACTACAACATCAAGCCGGTTGCTTTGACTCATTAAACGACAACTAGAGCTGGCAGTCTTTCTAAAAACCAGAACATAGCAATACCGCCTAAGCCATATGCGAGCCCACGTTGCATGCTGGGAACAAGGTCATTCGTAAATCTGTTAAAGAAGGCATTTACAGCGAGAAGTGCACATATGAATGCAATCTGACCCCCCTCGACGCCCAGATTGAAGAAGAGTAGGGCAAGAGGTATGTCTGCATCGCTTAGGCCCAGTTCTCCCAGCGCCCCAGCGAATCCGAATCCATGAAAAAGACCAAACACAAATGCCACTATCCAGGGTTTGGAGTGCACCAGAGTTAGTTCGCCTTTCTGGCCCATAATTACTTCCCTGGCTAGAAAAACAATGGACAAAGCGATAAGTACTTCTATGGGTGCATTGGGAACAGGAAAAACTCCAAGTACGGCAAAGGCCAGGGTGATACTATGGGCGACAGTAAAGGCTGTAATAGTTTTTATTAGTTTCCAGAAGCCCGTTAGTAACAACAGCAATCCCAGTACAAAAAGTAAGTGGTCAATACCAAATAGGATATGTTCTGCACCGAGGATTAAATATGTGATCGCAAGACTCGATATCGAAGCGGCACCCGCTTTTAATTGAGTTAATGGAACTTCTACAAAACTACCATCACCCGGAAAGAAGCTTGAGACATCGCTGCCGTCGCTCCATTGTGAAATAACAACAACGCCTTCAAAACTCCAAGGAAAAATAATTGTATCTTCGACATTTAAGGCTGGCTGACACTGAAACCTATAGCTAAATCTGGAGGGCTCTAAACTCTCACAGCGTTCCGGTAGGACTCTTTCAATATTAAAAAGCGGTGGAACCTGTTGATCCACAATCGACATCTGATACTGATTGTTCGCCTGTTCGTACAAAAGTACGCGAGCAACACCAGTGACATCAACATCATGAGCTTGAGATATAAGTGGCCAGCTAAGTATGAATGCCAGCATGAGCCAAATGCTATTTTTAATGTTCTTCTTCGCCATCGGTCACAATGATTGTATATTGACTCCAGAGTTCGTCCACTTCTGCCTGTAGCAATGTCTCTTCCTCTTCAGCAATCCAGTCGAGACGAACCCGGTCAAGGATTTCTTCTAATGGAGGCAGTCTTGCTTCACTTCGTTCAATTACCATTAGCCAATGTTGTCCGCGATTGCTTGGGAATGGCCCGACCCAACTATTCAATTCAGAGCTGAAAACAGCTTCGCTAAACTCTGGGCTGAATATGTTGGTCAAATCTATTCGGTTTACATTAGGGAGCGGGGCATTATTCCCTGGCGAAGCAGCGAGAATTATTTCCGCTTCAGATCCGTTGTCCAGTAAGATCTGAACATCTTCGGAAACTTCGTCTCTTGTGTTCAAAACTAATTCGTCTAAAGAAACTAATGGCAAGCTTGTATAGCGCTCAACATTCGCCTGGTAATAAGATTCTAGTTCTAATCCGGTAGGCTGAATTACATCGCCGCTTAAAACGTGCCGCATTTTTTGCGCGAGCATATCGTGAATGCGAGCATCGTTATCCAATCCCAGAGCCAAGGCTTCTTGTACTAGAATTTGTTCTTCTACATAGGTGGTTGCAACAAGTTGACGCTGTTCTTCTGTTAGAGGCTGGCCTGCTGTCATCTCTTGTATGAAAATTCGGGCATCGATTTCACGCTGATCGAGTTCCAGTATGTTCTGATTACTCAATTGAGTAAGGCCATATACAATAAAGATTACAGCTGCCATTGCAAAAAAATGGGCAGTTGGTTCCTTTAAAAGCCTGTCTGTCAGAGATTCAGTTGGTTCTGTATCGCTCATTGTTAAGTACCCAAGCTAAGGGATGATAAGTTTGGAGCTAGATCCGCTGAGTTGCAAGACCTTCAGTACAAGGTATTGCAGTTATCTAGAGGATAAGATTCTATTAATAAATCAGTAACCCATGGAATAGTATAAAAACATTTCCATAGTTTATGAACTTTGCAGCAGGGATAGAGGTAAATTTTTGCGGGACCACAACATGACTCGCATCGAAACCCTAGTCGATGTGGTGTTTGCTTTCGCATTTGCCATGCGGGTTATAAGTATTGAGTAGATTTCTCAAAGCACTGAAGAATTGTTAAAGCCCTCCAAAGATATTCCTGATTTTTCTTTCTTCTCGGCGCTTAATGTAATAATTACTGACAACAATTATGCGCCGATCTCCGGTTTTATAAATGCAGCCCTGGGAATAACAATTCCTTTAGTTCATCGTATTTGCTACAGGTCAACTTCTGAAGACACTTCTTATTAAACTTCGTACTTAGGTCTCAACTGTACATACACAAGTCGCATCTGTATAATCCGGTTTTTGCGGATAGTGGTAATCTTATGTTACGTATTGCTGATGAGGCTCTAACATTCGATGATGTTCTGCTTCTGCCTGCTCACTCCACCGTTCTTCCTAAATCTGTCAGCCTAGAATCCAATTTAACGCAAGGGATTGGGTTGAATATTCCGTTGGTTTCTTCTGCTATGGATACCGTTACTGAATCGCGTTTGGCGATTGCAATGGCGCAGGAAGGTGGCCTTGGTGTAATTCACAAGAGCATGAGCATAGAAAAGCAGGCTCGCGAAGTTCGCCTCGTAAAAAAATATGAAAGTGGTGTGGTAAGAGACCCTTTCACCATTCCTGTCGATGCAACCATTCGAGATCTGGTTGCGCTAATGAAAGAAAACGATATCTCTGGAATGCCTGTGGTGGATAGTTCTGGTCTGGTAGGCATCGTCACGAGTCGAGATGTTAGGTTTGAAGCAAATCTTGATGCGACTGTCGACACCATCATGACATCAAAAGATAAATTGGTGACTGTAGGTGAAGACTTTGAGCTTGATGAAGTAAAAGAATTGCTCCATCGCCATCGTATTGAAAAAATCCTCGTAGTCAATGGAGGTTTTGAGCTTAAAGGTCTCATTACTTTAAAAGACATTAGAAAGTCAGAAGATTTTCCAAATGCTGCCAAAGATGAACTCGGACGATTACGCTCTGCAGCCGCTGTAGGCACAGGTGCGGATACTGCAGATAGAGTAGATGCAATCATAGAAGCAGGAGTTGATGTAGTTGTAGTCGATACTGCTCACGGTCATTCCCAGGGTGTAATCGATCAAGTTAAAGCGATTAAAAGCAAGTATCCTTTTATCTCTACTGTGGGAGGTAACATTGCAACTGCAGACGCGGCGAAAGACTTGGTTGCTGCGGGTGCTGATGCAGTAAAAGTCGGAATTGGTCCTGGTTCAATTTGTACTACACGAATTGTTACCGGTGTCGGCGTTCCTCAAATAACAGCAGTGGCGAATGTGGTAGATGCTATAAAAGATACAGATGTATGTGTAATTTCAGATGGGGGAATTCGTTATTCCGGTGATATTGCAAAGGTAATTGCAGCTGGGGCGCATGTCGTAATGGTTGGCAGCTTGTTAGCTGGTTCAGAGGAAGCGCCTGGTGAAGTTGAGCTCTATCAAGGACGCAGTTATAAAGCCTACAGAGGCATGGGTTCATTAGCAGCCATGTCGCATTCTCAAGGATCCGGTGATAGATATTTTCAAGATTTGGAGACAG
>JBJLER010000095.1:0-19863 GCA_045565735.1 Pseudohongiellaceae bacterium | reverse complement strand
AGAAGACTTTTGAGCCATCTGGATAGTCGCAAAGATGTGCAGAACATCGATCTAATGAACTTGGCAAGCTTTTGTAGAAATTGCCTGTCGAAATGGTATAGCGCCGAAGCTGAAAATCGCGGTCACGAAGTAGGCTATGATAGGGCTCGTGAAGTCGTTTATGGCATGCCCTATTCGGAATGGAAAGCCAAGTACCAGAAGGAAGCAGCGCAAGAACAGTTGGATAAATTCAACCAACAGTCAGACTAACTTTTAAAAGATTAACCCAGTCAATTCATTATTGAATTGACTGCTAGCTGGTTTCTGCAACAAAAAGTTTGTCGCCAACATAGTTACGTTTTACATTCCGAATGTCTATTCATACTCGATGCCGATGACGAAATAGTTACGGGTACCTGTTGGAGAATCGATTGCTAATTCTGCATCGATCGACTTGCCCAGCAGTTTAGTTCCCATTGGCGAGTCGATACTGATATAGCCTTTATGCGGATCTATTTCATCTGGGCCTACGAGTCGATACCTTGCCTCATTGCCATTATCCTCTTTCAGAGTCACGTACGCGCCAAAGTATATTTTGCTCTGATCATCAGGAGGCGAGGACACTACGGTAACTTCTTCAAGTCGCTTACTGAGATAGCGTACTCTTCGATCGATTTCCCTTAGTCGTTTTTTGCCATAAATATATTCAGCATTCTCGGATCTGTCTCCGAGGGCGGCAGCCTCAGAAACAGATTGAGTAACCTGAGGGCGTTCAACTTTCCATAGCTGATGTAGCTCTTCCTTGAGAATCTTCTCTCCCTCGCCAGTTATATATTTAGCACCAGGTTTTTGCGGTGGCCTATAGCGACTCATGCTGATTACTCTTTTGTTGACTCAGGAATTAAGGAAAGTTGTTCGTCCCTGCCTTGGCTGTCTACTTTGTTGTCGGTCTCCGCATCCAGATCCTTGGGGGAAACCCGTACACCCATTCCGAGTAATCTAACTGGCTTTTTGCCGCGAGCAAATCCTTCCTCACATAGGCTATTGAAATTATTTATTTCCGCTGCCTGAGAAATCATTTCCACGGTTGTTTGCACAAAATCATGAAACTTGATTTTGATAAACTGTTTGTTGATCACATAGTCACTTGTAATTCTTTCCATTCTTTTTTCAAGCTGGCGCATTAAGTCAGGTAGTTCGTCCAGGCAAGTCTCTAAATCAGGCAGGTCTTCCGCATATGTGTTTTCAACGCTGAGTGATTTTCGAATGCGTTCAGTCTGCACCGCCCTATGATCTTCTCCAATACTGAGTTGATGCAAACGTTCGCCAAAGCTACCGAAATATTTATGCAATTTCTCTTGGCCTAGATTGCGAAGATCTCCGCAGGTCTCGATGCCCAGGCGTTTCATCTTATTAGCAGTTACCTTACCCACCCCATGCAATTTTTTGACTGGCAAAGCCGCTACAAAACTTTCCACTTGTTCAGGCCGAATTACTAATTGACCATCGGGCTTATTCCAATCACTGGCAATCTTGGCTAGAAATTTATTCGGAGCGATTCCGGCTGAGATAGTTATGCCAATTGTTTCTCGCACTTCACCACGAATGGCTTCTGCAATCTTGATGGCGCTTCCCTGAAACTGTTTACAGTCCGTTACATCCAGGTAGGCTTCATCGAGCGAAAGTGGCTCGATGATATCGGTGTACTTTTGGAATATTTCGTGGGCCTGTTGGGAAGCAGTCCGATACTTCTCCATATCCGGGCGAATTATGATCAGTTGGGGGCAGCGTTTACGAGCGGTGGCAGATGCTAGAGCAGAGTGAACGCCAAATTCCCGCGCATCATAGTTACAGGTTGCAATGACTCCTCGGCGCTCGGGAGATCCTCCAACAGCAATTGGCTTGCCCACTAGGCTGGGATTGTCCCGCATTTCGATTGATGCGTAGAAACAATCACAATCGGCATGGATAATCTTTCTTAATGCGCTCATAAGACTTGCTTGAAATGCTTGCCAAGCAAACTATATCAGGCCTGATAGGTTAAGAACGAGCTCAGAGTGATGGTATCTTAAGAATTGCTGCGTTCGAATTCCTGCATAAATTCAGCTAGAGCTTCGCATCCAGCTAGTGGCATCGCGTTATAAATAGAAGCGCGAACTCCACCTACATTCCGGTGACCTTTAAGAGCGTATAAGCCGTCGTCTAAGGCTTTGGCGAGAAAGTCATCAAGCAAGTCGTTGTTTGCCAGATTAAATGTCACATTCATTGTAGAGCGATGATCAGGATGGGCGGAGCCAAGATAAAAATCAGACTGATCGATCAAATCGTATAGTATTTTTGCCTTTGCGGTGTTTTGTTCTTCCACAGCTGCGATACCACCTTGTTCCTGCAGCCATTCCAAAACCAACTTCATCATATAAATTGCAAAAGTATTATTGGTGTTTGCGAGCGAATGCTTGTCTGCGTAAGTTTTGTAATACAGCAAGTTTGGAACATCAGGCACTGCATGTTCGAGCAGATCTTCTCTAATTACTACCAGTGCGAGCCCAGCTGGACCCAGGTTTTTCTGTAATCCAGCAAAAATAACTCCAAATTTCTCTATGTCCAATTTTCGAGAGAGGAACTCGGAAGTCATGTCTGCAACAAGAGGAATATTTCCCGTTTCAGGGAATTCCTGAAAGCGGGTTCCGTAGATTGTATTGTTGCTGGTGATATGCAAATAGGAATGATCTTCATTAATAGAAGAAGGATCTAGGTCAGGAATTCTGTCGTAATTAGTTTCTTCACTAGTGGCGACAATTTCGATATCGCCAAAACGAGCCGCCTCTTTATTTGCTAATTTCGCAAAATTTCCAGATTCAACATAAGCGGCTTTACGCGCTGAAGTGCGATTAATAAGATTTAGTGGCACCGCGGAAAACTGCATCTGAGCGCCACCATGTACGTACAGAATTTTATAATTTTCCGGGATATTAGCTAGTTCGATTAGCAATTCATCAGCTGTATTAATGATTGCGTCGAACTCTTTCGAGCGGTGGCTGATTTCGATCACTGATGCGCCCATGCCAGCATAATCCAGAAATTCTTGCTGTGCTTTTTCCATAACCTCGGTTGGTAGCATGGCAGGACCTGCGCCAAAATTAAAAACTCGAGTCATCACTGGTTTCCTACTTAAAACTATAGAACGGTGACTTTGATTACGTCATCAATATTTGCAATTGCTTCAAGAGCGGATTCCGAAGGTTCACTCTCAAGGTCAATTAAGTTGTAAGCAACTTCTTCACGGCTTTTATTTAGCATATCGATAACGTTTATGTTTTGATCCGCCAATACCGATAGGATTTGTCCCAGCATCTTGGGGACGTTTTTGTTGCTTATGGCTAAACGAGTACAACGCTCTGCATTAGCATCGCGTTCGAGATGGAGATTGGGGAAATTCACTGAATTCGTGATGTTGCCATTTTCTAGAAAATCTCGCAGTTGATCTGCAGCCATCATGGCACAATTCTCTTCAGCTTCAGCTGTACTGGCACCGATATGAGGCATAGAGATGACATTTTCACGACCCTGAAATTCTGGTCGTGGGAAATCACACACATACTTCCCAACTTTTCCAGAATCCAATGCGGCAGTAAGAGCTTCGGTATCGACAATTTCATCCCGTGCGAAATTTAGTAAGCAGATTCCTGAGCGCATAGACGCAAACATTGAGGCATCGATTAAGTTTCTGGTGGAATCCAGAACAGGAAGATGCAGTGAGATAAAATTTGATGAACCAACCAGGCTATTCAGATTTTCGATTCGTTTTACCTGACTTGGTAAGCGCCAAGCTGCTTCTACGGAAAGAGCTGGATCAAATCCTTGTACATTCATGCCCATCTTAATCGCCATATCGGCAACCAGCGAACCAATTGAGCCAAGGCCGATAACACCTAATGTCTTGCCGGCAATTTCATTGCCCTTAAATTTTTTCTTCTCAGCCTCCATCAGTTTGGAGAGTTCACCATAATCTGAAATCGAAGTTTGGCTGCTGGCAAAGCCTATACCAGGGATAATTCCGCGTGAAGCAAGGAGTAAGCCACACAAGACTAGTTCCTTGACGGCATTAGCATTGGCACCCGGGGTATTAAAGACTACGACTCCTTTTTCAGTACATTCAGCTACTGGCACATTATTAATGCCGGCGCCAGCTCTAGCTACTGCCTTTAAATCACCATTGACGCTGGCTGGATCGAGCTTGTGGCTGCGCAATAGAATTGCGTCTGCATTTTCAGCCTCGGCGCTGACCTCATATGAATCCTTTGGAAAGCGATCAAGGCCTTTATCAGAAATGGCATTAAAAGTTTGAATCTTGTGCATATATTTCAGCCCTAGTGAATTTCAGGTCGCCAAAAGAGGCGGCTGTTCGCAGTTGGTTTGCTGCAAATTATATTCATATTTTCACTGAGTCATTTACCGTGATCCCGATTGCTTGATTAGCAAGGCGGAGTGGGAAGCCGGGGTTTTTCAAAGCCGGCAATTATGTCTCGAATCGTTGAGAAGTTCCAGCAGCTTTTCAAATTCCTACCAAAAGTTATAGTTAAGAGGTTCTTACAGGTTATTATTTCATTTCATTCATCAACCCAATCGCTAGTGAGCGCATCAATGCAAGGATTTGAACCCGGAGTTCCGACTCCTCTAGAAGGATTAACGATTCCAGTAAAACGAATCTTGGGTCGAAATCCCGGGCCAATGACTGGTCCAGGAACCAACAGTTATCTGATCGGCGAGAAGACACTTTGTCTGGTCGACCCCGGTCCTATAAACTCCGTTCAATATGACAGTTTCATGCAGGTGATAGGAAATCGAAAACTCGACTACATTCTCGCGACCCATACCCACGGGGATCATTCTCCGGCGGCTGCACGTATACATGAAGCAACCGGTGCTACTCAGGTTGGTATGGCAGCACCGGAGGGGATTGCACAAGATAAAACCTTCCAACCCGAACAGATCTGGCAGGATGGAGATGAAATCGATTGTGGCGATTATACAATTCGCTTAGTTTATACACCGGGACATGTTTCCAATCACATCTGCTACTACCTGGTGGAAGAAGGGCTGTTATTTACCGGTGATCATGTTCTCCAAGGGACCACTTCGGTCATACTTCCTCCCGATGGTGATATGAGTTCCTATCTTGATTCATTGCGTAAACTTCAGGCTCTGGACCTGCGCTACCTGGCTCCGGGTCATGGTGGGGTAATGGATGAACCCTTCGAGGAAATAGAACAGCTCATTACTCATCGCTTGATGCGGGAAGAGAAAGTAATGACTGGGTTAGAAAAACTTGGCGAATGCTCCATCGATGAATTGGTATTAACTGTTTATGATGATGTAGCTGAACACTTAATTCCCTGGGCTAAGAAAACAATGCTGGCGCATTTAATTAAATTGGAAAGAGATCAGCGTATTAAAGAAACATCGCTGGGCTGGAAAGTTGCCTAATCAGGATTCTACTTCTAATTGGTGACACATTGCGCAATGCAACGACGGCAGGTTTTACACCTGAATCACCAACAATGCAGATAGACACTTCTTTGAGCACACAGAAACAGCGCTAGGGAACGTGACAAGGGTGCGAAGTCACTGAGAAGCAAGGTGATACTCAGATTAGTCTGTAAATCCCAAGCTGGTAATAGATTTGCAGCGCTAAAAATGGAGTATAGAGTTAAACAATTCTCGAAATCTGACAAAGCAATGTTAGTTCAATCACAAATTTTCATAACCAACTATTTAAAAAAGTAACTTAGCCATGACTACTGAATCCGTATCCGGACCAACTTTGATACCAGTCGGTATAAGCAGTTGTCTGCTCGGGGAAAAGGTTCGCTACGATGGGGGTCACAAAGGTCATTCCTACATTACTAAAACCCTGGGGAACTATTTTGAGTTTAGGCCTTTCTGTCCTGAAGTAAGTATTGGGCTCGGGATCCCACGCAAGCCGATACGGCTCTGGCGTAATAGTGGTAATCGGAGTTCAATTCATTGTGTGGACGCAGGAGACATATCCCTGGACTACACCACGGCTCTACAAAATTGCGGTGATGAACAAAAGTCCTGGCAGCTACTGCTGTGTGGATATATTTTAAAGAAAGACTCGCCTAGCTGTGGTATGGAGCGAGTAAAAGTTTGGGATGATGTTATGCCAGTACGAGAAGGAATTGGGATCTACGCTAAAAGACTCATGAAAAATTTTCCTTATCTTCCAGTCGAAGAAGAGGGTCGTCTTGGCGACGCGATTCTGCGAGAGAATTTTGTGCAGCGAGTTTTCGTTATGTTTCGATGGCAGAAGATGCAACAAACAGGATTGAGTGTCTCTTCCCTAATTGATTTTCATGCGAGACACAAACTGATCATCATGAGCCATGATCAAAATAAGTATCGCGGACTCGGACAGCTCGTCGCCGCTACAACGAAAGAAAACCTCGGACCCAATGCAGAGGTTTATTTACTGGGACTTATGCAAGCGCTCAAACAAAGAGCGAGCCGGGGCAATCATATGAACGTGTTGCAGCATATTCAGGGCTACTTAAAAAGCTCGCTGGACTCAGAAGATAGGAAGGAATTAGTACAGATCTTTGAGAAATACCATCGGGGAATGGTTCCTCTTATAGTTCCTATCACCTTGCTTAATCATTTCTTCCGTAAGCATCCCAATGAATATATTGCGAATAGTTGGTACATGCAGCCCTACCCACAGGAATTGAAATTACAAAATGAGATTTAGCGCTTTTGATCAAAGTTGAGACTATAGATCACGTTGTGCTGAGAGCGGTAAATGCTAAAGCGATGCTGCAGTTTTACTGTGGAGTTCTAAATTGTCCCATCGAAAGAGAATTACCAGATCTCGGACTAATACAGTTACGAGCAGGCTCAGCGTTGATTGACATAGTTCTGGTGGATAGCGAACTCAGTAGAAAAGGGGGAAAAGCTCCAAGTCAGAACGGTAGAAATTTGGAGCACCTTTGCCTACGAATCGCTAAGGCACAGGAGCCAACACTATTACAATACTTATCCACAAACGGAATTAAGGTGCAAGACTTCGAAGAACGTTATGGGGCAGACGGATATGGGCGTTCAATTTATGTAAACGATCCAGAAGGCAATGTTGTGGAGCTAAAGATCTCTAACAACTAAGCCGGTTGCTCTTCCATTGCTGGCGAGATTTTGAAATTCAGAAAACCGTAGATTGCTGCTATCACTGGATTGACTAAATTAAAGAAGCAATAGGGCAGATAACCAAAAGTAGCAACGCCTAGGGTTCCAGCCATGTAAGCTCCGCAGGTATTCCAGGGAATCAAGGGCGAAGTAATTGTTCCTGCATCTTCTAAAGTTCTCGATAAATTTTTCATGTCGAGATTTCTATTCTTATATTCCAGTTTGTACATGCGTCCTGGTAGCACCACTGAAATGTATTGATCCGATGTAATGATGTTTGCGCCAATGCAAGTTGCAAGTGTCGTTGTAATTAAACTGCCGGTACTGTTTACGAATGAGAGCGCATAATCGACCAAGCGTTGCAGCAAACCGGTGTGATCCATTACTGCGCCAAAAACCATCGCGCAGAGTACCAGCCAGGTTACAGATAGCATGGAGCTCATGCCGCCACGAGTCATTAAATCATCGAGGGTTTCATTGCCGCTGCTTAATACAAAACCATCAAACAGTGTGTACCAAATACCTTTGAATAACGCTAAGAATAGATTTGGCGCATCTCCCGCAACATTCATAATCGCCGGTTGCTGGAAAATTAAAGCTATAAGCACACCTATCATTGTGCCAGTGAGAATTGTTGGTATGGGTGGAAACTTTTTGTTGGCCATGATGAGTAGGACGACAACTGGCAACAGCATAATAAAGTTAACTTCAAAATTTTCGGCAATTAAGCGCAGCGTAATCTCCAGGTCACTCGAAGAGCTACTGGAATCGATATTCAATCCAATAAAAATAAACAGTACTAATGCAATTGTAATACTAGGTATTGTTGTCCAAACCATATGACCGATGTGGGTAAACAAATCAGTACCGGCGACGGCGGGAGCTAAGTTTGTAGTTTCAGATAAGGGAGACATTTTGTCCCCAAAATACGCGCCAGAAATAATTGCACCTGCAGTAATTTCCGGAGACAAGCCCATGCCGGCCGAAGCACCGATGAGCGCAATACCAACTGTTCCGGCAACTGTCCATGAACTGCCAATACTTAATGCAATCAATGCGCAGATAACGCAGCTTGCGGCATAAAAAATTGAAGGATCCAAAATTAGCAAGCTGTAATAAATCATGGTGGGAACTGTGCCAGACATAATCCAGCTCCCAATTAAAGAGCCAACACAGAAAAGTATTAGCAGCGGTTTTATGGCAACAGTGATGCCAGTGACGATACTGTTCTCAATTTGATTCCAGGTTTGGCCATTGCGCCAACCAACGAGAGCAGCCACTGCAGCGCCCACGCATAAAGCAATTTGATTTGGGCCATAACTGGCATCTTCGCCAAACAAATAAACCGAAAAAGAGAGCAAGCATACCAGCACTAGGACTGGGATGAGAGCCTGAAAAACCGTTGGGGAGACCGAGTTATTCGAAGAGGCTAATTCTGATTCCTGCGTGATTGTCATGAAACAACGCCTTATAAGTCCAGCAAGCATAAAGCTTATGCCAGTAGTCTGTCTATTTGAACACCAGTAAACACTGGATTTAAGGTATAATCCGCCACTTTCACGAAATAAATGAGGCACAGCCTACCTAATCTATGAACGGGTGGATCCATTAGCAATGAACAGTGCAGAGGGCTACATGACCGATATTGAGGCTTATATGAATAAGCTAGGCGCTCAGGCTCGTGTTGCCTCTAGGGAAATTTCCAACGCTTCGACCAGGGATAAGAATAAAGCTTTGCTCGCTATTGCTACTGCCATAAACAGTAGTCGTGCCTCACTTATGGAAGCGAACAAGAAAGACCTCAAAGCAGGATCAGAGAAGGGTCTTGAATCTGCATTAATGGACAGGCTCGAGCTTTCCGATGCTCGCATCGACATCATGATTGAAGGGCTGCATCAGGTGGCAGCCCTCGATGATCCTGTTGGTGAAGTCAGTGATCTTAAATATCGGCCTAGCGGTATTCAGGTAGGGAGAATGCGCGTTCCGTTGGGAGTTATAGGAATAATTTACGAGTCTCGACCGAATGTAACTTGTGAAGCGGCAAGTCTATGTTTGAAGTCCGGCAATGCGACGATTCTTCGTGGTGGTTCCGAGGCGATCCACTCTAATCAAGCAATTGGTGAAAGTATTAAGAGCGGACTCCAGGAAGTTGGACTGAGTGAACATGTAATTCAGATTCTAGATCGAACCGATCGTGGTGCAGTGGGCAAATTAATAACCATGCCAGAGTATGTTGATGTAATCGTTCCTCGCGGCGGTAAAGGATTAATTGAGCGAATAAGTAACGATGCGAAAGTTCCCGTCATTAAACACCTCGATGGAAATTGTCACTTATATATAGATGATAAAGCCGATATCGAAAAATCTATTATGGTGGCGGTAAATGCTAAAACTCAACGATACGGAACTTGTTGTACGTTAGAGTCATTACTTGTTGCCGATGCAATAGCTAAAGAGGTGCTTCCTAGACTTCGTGAAGAATACAAAGTTCATAAGGTTGAAATGCGCGGATGTGAAAAAACTCAGTCATTAGTTGAAGGAGTGGTTTCCGCTTCTGAAGAAGATTACAAGACTGAGTATCTTGCGCCGATAATATCAATCAAGATTGTGGCAGATGTTGATGAGGCTATTCAACACATCAATGATTACAGCTCACAACATACCGATTCGATAATGACGCAAGATCACAATCGTGCACAGCGATTTCTAAGAGAAGTAGATTCAAGTTCGGTTATGGTCAATGCTTCGACCAGGTTCGCCGATGGGTTTGAATACGGACTGGGTGCTGAGATAGGAATCTCTACTGACAAGCTTCATGCACGCGGTCCAGTAGGACTCGAAGGATTAACTTCGCAAAAATTCATTGTGCTTGGGGATGGTCATATTCGGCAATGATGTCTCACATAGGTGTGCTCGGAGGCATGTTTGACCCGATTCATAACGGCCATATCGAAGTCGCAAAATTTGCCAGCGAAAGTTTGTCATTAGATCTGATAAAACTGATTCCCTGTTCCATTCCAAATCACCGAGCTGAAGCTGTTTCGGGTTCGGATCATCGCGTTGCAATGCTGGAATTGGCTACTAAAGATCATGGGAATCTAAGTGTTGACCCCATAGAAGTTGATAGGGATGGGATTTCATATAGTGTGGATACCTTGCGGGAACTGAAAGCGCAAAATCCTGAGAGTAGAATCGTTTTTATCTTGGGAATGGATACCTTTAATGGGCTTAATCGATGGCATCAATGGGAGCAGCTTTTACAGCTTTGTAGTTTCTTCGTCCTCGCTCGATCAAGAGAAAATGTTAACTGCGATGTAGCAACAAAGATCGATCTTCTAAATAGAAAAGCAGATTCTGCGGAGTCGCTTTTACAGGGAGAACCTGGATCGGTGTTTATTGCCGAAGAATTCAACTACGAATTATCATCTACCATTGTGCGTTCAAAGCTTTCGCAAGGTGAAGATTTGAGCCAGGAATTAAACGGAAAAGTATATTCCTATATTAAAAAGCATAATTTATACCACTAAGTACTGAGTAGTAATTTTGAACAGTAAGAATTTAGCAGAAATTGCAGTTGATGCCTTAGGCGATTTAAAAGGTCAGGCCATTAGTTGTATCGATGTGTCCAGCTTGACATCCATTACGAATTACATGGTTATCGTGACCGGAAGATCAAACACACACATCAAAGCACTTGCAGATAGCGTTGTTAAAAAAATTAAAGAAGCCAAACAGGAAATAATTGGGGTTGAGGGGCGTATGCAATCTGAATGGGTGCTTGTGGACTGTGGTGATGTAGTCGTACACATAATGCTGGCTCCTGTGCGCGCGCTTTATAACCTTGAAGAGCTTTGGAGCTTTGATGCGCCAAAAAAGAACCAACAAGAGCAGCATATCTATTAACGCTTCATCTTCGGAAGATCCATGCGGATTTCTTTAGTTTCAGTTGGCTCAAAAATGTCAGGCTGGGTGCAGTCCGGCGTTGATGAGTATGCCAAGAGAATCCAGAGTTCATTGAGGTTCTCCTTAACTGAGATCCCCCTTGCGCAAAGGACCAAATCTTCCAATATTTCTCAGTGTATGCAGAAAGAGGCCGAGGGAATCCTGGCTAAGGTTAAAGACAATGATTATGTGATTGCACTAGAAGTAGCAGGCAGGCACTACTCGACAGAGGAGGTTGCTGAGCGAATCGGGGAATTTAAGATAGATGGTCGTAATCTCGTTTTCCTAGCAGGAGGGCCAGATGGTCTTCATGAGTCCTGCAGAGCAAGAGCTAACGAACAGTGGTCACTTTCGCAGTTGACCTTGCCTCACCCATTGGTTCGCATTCTGTTAGTGGAACAACTTTATCGGGCCAATAGCTTATTGAAAGGGCACCCTTACCATCGACAGTGAGATATTTTTCGCAAAACGCTGGTTTTTCTTAGTATTTCCATCCCATTTTTGGAATAGCTGGCTAAAAATTGATCAAAAAAAGCGGTAGACTTATTGCCTATAGATATGTGGCAACTTAATTGAAAAAATAGGGTCTAAATAGCCTTCGAGCGCGGCTTTAGAGGCCTATTCTTTAGCCGATTACTCTACTACAGCAAATCTTTAGGAAAGATAGTTACATGGCAGGTAAGTGGCAGCTTAAAGATCACGAAGCTGAGCAACGACTGTTTAATCGTCGCCTCTTAATCGCAGCCGCTTTAATAGTTCTACTATTTGTCTCCTTAGTTGCAAAACTCTTTAACCTCCAAGTTACCCAGCATGAGTACCTTTCTGCTCGTTCCGATGGTAATCGATTACATTCCCAGTATGTGCCTCCGGCCAGAGGCCTGATCTTCGATCGTAAGGGCGAATTGCTTGCTGATAATCAACCAATCTTCAATCTGACCGTGGTGCGGGAACAAGTTGATGATATGGATGCAACTCTGGATTATTTGAGCTCACTCATTCGACTAACCGAAGACGATATCGAACAATTCAATTCACGTATGCAGCGTAATCGCGTTCCGTTTTCATCGGTGCCACTGCGTTATGTTTTGAGCAATGAGGAAAAATCGAGAATAGCAGTTAATTCTCATTTGTTACCTGGCATTGCGATCGAATCTCAATTTGTTCGCCAGTATCCTTTAGGTAGTTTGACTGCTCATGCAATTGGTTATGTTTCTGAAATTAATCGACAAGAACTAGACAATCTCTCTGATGAAGGTAGAGAAAATTACGGTGGTACTAACCATATAGGCAAAACCGGAATTGAAAGGACCTACGAAGATATCTTGCATGGAGCCGTAGGTTATGAAATTGTGGAGAAGAATAATAGGGGTCAGGTTATGCGGTATTTAGACCGCACCGACCCTGTTGCAGGTAAAAATATAACGCTGCATATGCACGCAGAGTTGCAGCGTGCAGCCGAAGAAGCGTTAGGCGAAATGCGTGGTGCAGTGGTAGCAATTGAACCATCAACAGGAGGAATCCTGGCGATGGTTAGCAAACCTGCCTTTGACCCGAATCTTTTTGTTACCGGTATTAGTAGCAAAGATTATAGCGTGTTAGTTACAGATGAAATAAATACGCCACTATTTGATCGAAGTACCAATCCTTATCCACCTGGTTCAACCATTAAGCCGTTTCTTGGGCTAGGTGGATTACATCATGAGTTTATCGACTACGAATTTACGATTAATGATCCTGGCTATTTTAGGTTACCTGGTGTTTCTTATCGATGGGGTGATTGGACCCTAAGAACTCAGATCGGTGGTGGACACGAGCACACTGATTTACAAAAAGCGATATTCCAATCCTGTAATACCTTCTTTTTTGACCTAGGGAATCGAATGGGCATTGATACCATTCATGGTTTTATGTCCCGGTTTGGATTCGGTGATAACTTCGCTGTCGATATTTCCTACGCCAGAACCGGAGTGTTGCCTTCGCGAGAATGGAAGATGGAGAGTCGAGGAGAACCCTGGTATCCGGGGGACACGATTAATTCATCCATTGGTCAGGGTTATATGTGGGCGACCCCGCTGCAGCTGGCTACTGCAGCTTCCATAATTGCTAATAAAGGCAATGTTATTGAGCCGCGGATGTTAAAAGCCGTTGAAGGCCAGTCCTACGCACCTGCATTTGAAAACGCAGTACCAGATGTCACATTGAATAATCTTGACTACTGGCGCTATATCGAAGAAGCCATGACCATGGTTGTCCATCGCCCTTATTCAGACCAGTTCAGGGATTATGGAACTGCTTATCCTGAGATCGCTCAAAAAGACCCGGACATGAGTTACAGGCTGGCGGGGAAGTCGGGTACGGCCCAGGCAGTTGGAATTAGCCAGGACATATTGTCTAGTGATGACATTATGGTTTCTGATTTGAATCGTGACCACGCCTTGTTTATTGCATTTGCTCCAGCAATGAATGCACATATTGCGCCGCAAATCGCATTAGCTGTATTTGTTGAAAATGGTGAATCTGGAGGAGGCGCAGCAGGACCCATTGCGAAGCAACTTATCGACAAGTATCTATTAGATATTTTACAAATCGATTTCGGAGCGTTAGAAGACTCAGTCCCGCCACCTGAAGCGGAAACCAGCGCGCTAGTTTCAGAAGCTGATGAATAGTCAGGATTTCATCCGCCAGTCTACTGGCTTTTATATACCAAAGAGTCGTGCTCAAACTATTTGGCGCATTATTCACACTGACCCGCCATTGCTTGTAGGCATTATCGTGCTGTGCGCTTTTGGACTGTTTGTACTTTACAGCGCCAGTGATGGAGATCAGGTAATGGTTCAGCGACAAGCTTTAATTATGCTCGCAGGCCTAGTGCTAATGTTTATCGTTTCGCAATTTAGCCCGCATTTCTTTCGGCGTTGGGCGCCATCACTCTATGGTATTGGTTTGGCGCTGCTAATTTTAGTTTTGTTTATAGGCGTGGAAGACAATGGCGCTCGCAGTTGGTTGGACCTTCCAGGGCTACCAAGTTTTCAGCCTTCTGAAACTTTGAAAATTGTAGTGCCGTTACTCATGGCTTGGTATCTGGCCAGCAGGCCATTACCGCCGCGTTTCAAGCATCTCTTCTGGTCAGCAATAGTGATCTTGGTTCCTGCTGCATTAATTGTTGTGCAGAATGACACCGGGACGGCAATTATGGTTGCTATGTCTGGTGTGTTTGTAGTGTTGTTGGCAGGTATTCGTTGGCGAATTGTGTTTACTGGTATTTTTGCTTTACTGTTAGCTTCACCGTCCTGGTATTTATTTCTCGCACAGGAGCATCAGAAGAATCGCATTCTTACTTTTTTTGATCCCTACCGAGATCCGACTGGTGCCGGGTACAATATAATCCAGTCTCAAATAGCAATTGGTTCTGGAGGTGTCTACGGTAAAGGCTATGGCAATGGTGCGCAATCACATCTGGATTTTATTCCAGAGAGCAATACCGATTTTATTCTGGCGGTTTTGGCGGAGGAGTTTGGTTTACTCGGCGTCTTGTTTTTAATTAGCTTGTACTTATTTGTGCTGGTGCGCGGTTTTTATATCACCTATGCAGCGAAGGATATGTTTAGTCGCTTGCTGGCTGGCAGTATAACTCTCACCTTTTTCTTTTATGTATTTATTAATATGGCCATGGTGTCAGGGTTGGTGCCTGTTATCGGATTACCGCTTCCTTTCATAAGTCGTGGCGGTACTGCGATACTTACCCTGTTCATCGGTTTCGGTTTGCTCATGTCAATTCACACCCACGGGCGTATACGAGCTAAGTAACTGAAAATAAAAGAAGTTATTTGCCTTTCATCATGATTTTAAGCAGAAAATGTGGTGAATTAAGGATCTGCGACTGGCCTGATTGATTAAAATTCTCACTGTTTTGGACGCTAAGTAACTAACTTACTTAGATTTTCTGTATTTCAGCAGCAAAAAATGGCATCGTATATAAGAAGAATTGGCTATGTATTTTTGATGTTGGCATTGGCTGCCTGCTCTTCAGCGCCTGCTCCGGCTCCACCGAGTTCGTCGAGCCGTTATTCAATTGAACAGGACCGGGCACCAAGCGGGCATCTTGATATTGATTCGATTCCTGAAGTAGTACCTGAGCCTTTTGCCCGTACATTGGCAGGTAATCGGTCGCCCTACACCGTGTTGGGTAAGACTTATCACGTAATGCCTACAGAAGACGGCTATAACGAGCGTGGAATCGCATCTTGGTATGGTGAAAAATTTCATGGTCATAAAACTTCCAATGGTGAGTTCTTCGATATGTATAAGGTCTCAGCAGCTCATAAGTCTTTACCCATTCCAAGTTTCCTGCGAGTAACCAATTTGGATAACAATCGTAGTATCGTTGTCCGAGTAAATGACAGAGGCCCTTTTCATGGCGATCGAATCGTTGACTTGAGTTACGCGGCAGCGTTTAAACTTGGATACGCAGATCGAGGTACTGCAAGGGTTCAGTTGGAAGCGATAATTCCCGATGGAGTTGCAGTCGATCGTGCAGTGGCGAATGACAATAATACACTGTCACGGCAGACCTTGAGGGTTGCGAGTACAGGAGACAAATATATACAGGTTGGCGCCTTTGCGGACATTAATTCGGCCCGCGAGATGTCAGATAAGTTGAGAGCTATGACTAATAGATCAGTGTTTATCAGATCCGTAAATAGTGCCAACAGTGGTGTATTGCATCGAGTTAGAATCGGGCCGGTTAATGATGCCGGTGAAATTCGACGAATTACACAAAGTGTTGTTGCCGCTAACTTGGGAAGTCCGTACACTGTGACGGAGTAGTACTTCACGATCTATGCACTTGTTTTTGTCACCTCTCGGCACCACATAATTTAAAGCTTTAACACGGATTTCTTTATGTTTTTAAAGAATGCAATCTATCAACTTTTGTCACGTCCCTTCATTCAAGGAACAACGCTTTTTGGTCTGTTGTTTGTAAGTATGTCGTTAGTTTCTGCGCAGACCATCATTCCTCGCGCACCTGAAATTGCTGCAACCAGTTACATCCTCATGGATGCTCGTACAGGCCAAATCATCGTGGAAGAAAATGCCGACGAGCCATTACCACCTGCGAGTCTGACTAAAATCATGACCTCCTATATTGCTATTGAAGAGATCATCAATGGCAACTTATCCCTAAGGGATGAAGTGCATATCAGCGAAAAAGCCTGGCGTATGGAAGGATCTAAAATGTTTGTGGGGGTGAACACTCAGGTAAGTGTCGAAGATATATTGCGGGGCATTATTATCCAATCGGGAAATGATTCTAGCGTTGCCATTGCGGAACATATTGCAGGTAGTGAAGAAGCATTTGCGGATATGATGAACCAGTACGGCGAAGTATTAGGTCTTACCAATAGCTTCTTTATGAATTCGAGTGGCCTCGATACCGAGTTGTACTACAACACTATGTCTGCGCGAGACTTAGCCAAATTAGCGCAATCATCAATCATCAAGCATGCTGACTATTACCCAATGTATGCAGAACGGGAATTTACCTACAATGGGATCCGACAATCGAATCGAAACACCTTGTTATTTCGTGATCGCAATGTCGATGGTATGAAGACTGGCTGGACTGATGCTGCAGGCTTTTGTCTGGTTGCGTCGGCTGAACGTGATGGCATGCGTTTGGTTTCAGTAGTAATGGGAGCAGCCAGTGAAGAAGCTCGCGCTATTGAAACACAAAAGTTAATGACCTATGGCTTTCGATACTTCGAAACACACAAGCTATATGATTTGAATCAAGTATTAACTAATGTCCCAGTTTGGTCCGGCGATCAGAACGCAGTGGATCTTGGCATACTGGAAGAAGTGTACGTCACTATCCCAAGAGGTCAGGCAGAATCAATGCAGGCCACAGTAGATGTCGATGAGATTATTCGCGCACCACTGAGTAATGGTCAGATCATGGGTATTGTAAATGTAACCTTGGACAATGATCTTATTTACACCGGTGACGTAATCGCCATGCAAGAAATTGTACAGGGTGGAATCTTTAAGCGCTTCATCGATTGGGTTACGTTGTTGTTTGCGAATTTGTTTTCAGGTTAACAAGTTTTCTATGTCTGCAGATTCAACTTCGAGTAATCAAGAACCTTCTAAAATAAAATTTCCTTGTTTGTATCCAATAAAAATCATTGGCAAAGCGGTCGATGATTTTCAGGTATCCGTCATTGCCGCAGTTGAGCGTTACACTGGCACCATCACGTCGGATTTAATCAAGGTGCAACCAAGTCGCCAAAACAACTATCTTTCAGTAACGATAACAATTGCTGCAACTGGTGAAGATCAGTTAAAAAACATTTTTCTGGATCTGAAAAAAATTGAAAGCGTAAAAATGGTGCTTTGATTGCGACTAAGTGACTATAAATGGTTTCAAGCTGAACCATTGGTTGCAGATTCCTTCCTGCCGGATTTGGTTGTACGTCGATTAGGATTACAGGATTACGATCCGATATGGGGTGCAATGCGCTATCTTGCGGCAAATCCAAATAAAAAAAGAAATGATGAAATCTGGTTGCTTAGCCACAAACCTGTATTTACACAGGGACAGGCAGGCAAAGAGGAGCACGTTCTAAAACCCGGTAATATTCCAGTTGTTCATATCGATCGAGGTGGGCAAGTCACATACCATGGGGGGCCTGGCCAACTCATTGCATATCTCTTAATTAACGTAAGGCGCAGAAAATTAGGAGTACGCAATCTGGTGGATCTGATTCAAACCGCCATGACTTCTACCTTGGCACAGTTCGGCTTGACCGCCGAGACCCGCCCTAAAGCTCCTGGTTTGTATGTGAGTAATGCTAAAATTGGCGCCTTAGGACTTAGGATAAAGAATGGCTGGAGTTATCACGGCCTTAGTTTGAACGTAAACATGGATTTGTCTCCATTTCGTAGCATTAATCCATGTGGATTTGAGAATCTCGCGGTAACTCAGTTATCTGACTTTATAGGAAGCGAAGAATTACTGTTACAAAAAGTCAGTAAAGTGCTATGCAATAAACTGTTAGTCGAACTAGGGTATAAAGAGCACTACTAATCGTAGAGAAAATTTTATGGCAGAGCGTAAACGCCGAAATGTGTTAGTAGAAGGAGAGAAGCTTCGGGGTGCGGAGAAGGTTCGTCGCATTCCGGTAAAAGTTATTCCTACTACTGATCTTCCTTCCAAGCCTGATTGGATTAGGGTAAAGATTCCTGCGTCATCAAAAATAAGCCATATTAAAAACAAGTTACGCCAACATAAACTCGCGTCTGTGTGTGAAGAAGCATCCTGCCCCAACCTTGGCGAATGCTTTAGTAATGGAACCGCTACTTTCATGATTATGGGTGATATATGCACTCGCCGTTGCCCATTCTGCGATGTCGCCCATGGTAAACCGCGTCTCCTGGATGAAAACGAACCGAGAGAATTAGCTGAGGCGATCAAAGAAATGGGTTTGACTTATGTTGTTATTACTTCTGTCGATCGTGATGACTTAAAAGACAGTGGTGCTCAACATTTTGCCAATTGCATTACAGAAACCCGCAAACATAATCCGGATATAAAGGTAGAGGTACTGGTTCCTGACTTTCGTGGCCGTATAGATATTGCACTAAGCATATTGGAACCAATACCGCCGGACGTTTTTAATCACAATTTGGAAACGGTGCCCAGACTCTACAAGAAGGTTCGGCCGGGTGCTGACTACCAATATTCCTTAGATCTTTTGAAAGCTTACAAATCGATGCGGCCAGATGTGGTAACCAAATCTGGATTAATGCTGGGATTAGGTGAAGAAATCGATGAAGTCAAACAAGTGCTTCAAGATTTAAAAGCGCATGAAGTCGATATGATTACTCTCGGTCAGTACTTGCAGCCAAGCAAGGATCATTTAAAAGTCGAGCGATTTGTGCATCCTTCCGAATTCGATATGTTAAGTGAGTATGCTGAAGGCTTAGGCTTTTCTCAGGTTGCCAGTGGGCCTCTGGTAAGATCTTCTTACCATGCGGATAAACAAGCCCATGGCGAAAATGTAACTTAATCCTACAATGAGTCAGGGGTGAGTGGTCGTATGAAGATTGGTCTACAACAGATCATCACTAGTATCACCGCTCTCCTGGTAGCGATCGTTGTTGTTGTGTTTATTTACGAAAACCCCGCCCGTCTCGGTGAAGAGCCGCTTATCGTTCGGGCGCTGGTCTTAAGCATAGCTATAACGGCTGCACTAGTGGCTGTTTATCCGCTAAATCCGTTGTTTGCAGATCGGCCTGCCACTTACGCTGGAATAGTCTGCATGCCTGCGCTTATTCCGGGATTTATTTTTTATATGTTCTTGCTTCCTGGAAAGGCTGGTCAGGGTTTTGAGGCAGAACAACTGGCGAGTTCACTCATAAGTGATCGTTCTAGTAATGGCATTATCGAAGTAGGGTTCCGTTATCCCATTTACACTCCAACGATTTCAGTTAAGAATCGCGAACTATTTACCCGTCATGTAAACGTATTCCTGCGGATGACTGATTCCAATGGTAGCGATACCTTGTTTAGGGCAGTGAGGTTTAATGTGCCCGGCAACAGCCTTAGTGTTGAGTCAACTTTGCAAGGGATGCTTAGCGAGAACAGGAGATATTTGTTTAATCCGTTGGAGATTCCACCGGATAGAAGCTTAGAAGGGCAGGTAGTTTTTATAATCAGTAATTTAGAAGATGGCACTGCGT
>JBJLER010000094.1:0-20216 GCA_045565735.1 Pseudohongiellaceae bacterium | reverse complement strand
ACCATGTAAGTAACTGGCGCCATTACGATCTGACCACCCAGACCAACATTCCAGAGTAGTTCGCCACTCTCTGCATCGATTGCATGAAAATAACCTTCACGCCCGCCGGTAAACAAAATATCGGTAGTAGTAGTCAACATACCACTATCACTGACATCAAATTGATTATATGACCAGACTTGTTCGCCAGTTTGGGGATCCATAGCTTTTAATGAAGCGTATCCAACTTCATCAGTCCAATTGTTAATCGGATTAGTGCGCCCAATTCCAATAGTAGGTGCTCCGGGTGACGGTGCTAACACAGAGAATCCTCCTCCCAGAAACGCCTGGCCCGGCACGTATTCTGATTCTTCTGCTCTGTATATAGTGGCGTAGTTTTCCCAGGCACTAAAATAGAACAAGCCAGTATTAGGATTATAAGAAGGTGGGTACCAATTAGTCCCACCCTGATTGCCTGGATAAGTCGGCATTCCTTCTGGTTGCGGCGTCGGAATCGGTCGGCCATTTTCATCCAGACCACTAGACCAATTCACTCGCACATAGGGTTTTCCTTCCAAGAATTCACCATTGGTTCGATCTAGTACATAGAAATAACCATTACGGTTAGCCCACATCATTAGTTGTTTCACCTCACCACGCCAAACCATATCGGCCAATACAGGAACCTGAACCGAATCGTAGTCATAGCCATCATTAGGCGTAAATTGAAAGTGCCAGGTTAATTCGCCGGTGTCCGCATCCAATGCAATGACAGAATCTGAATAAAGATTATCTCCAGGACGTTGTCCAGCATTCCAATCAGGACCAGGGTTACCAACACCCCAGTAAGTCAAATTTAGATCAGGGTCAAAGGAACCGGTAATCCAAACCGGCGCACCGCCATGTTCCCAATCATCTCCTTCCCAACTGTCATGGCCTGGCTCACCAGGCCCAGGAATGGTGTAAGTCTTCCAGGCCTCTTCGCCAGTCTCAGCATCATAAGCGGCAACATAACCACGAATGCCGAATTCTCCACCGCCAACGCCCACCATTATTTTGTCTTTAACTGCTAAGGGAGCCATTGTGATTGAGTAGGCGAGGTTTACATCTCCGACCTCAGTTTTCCATAGAAGCTGTCCATTAATACGGTCGAGAGCGAGTAGATTTGCATCTAGGGTTCCCATGTAAACTTTGTCATTGAGTACCGCCACTCCGCGATTGTTTGCACCACAACAAACTCTCGCGTTTTCAGCATTCTGATGACGATACTTCCAAAACACCCTGCCGGTTACTGCATCAACTGCCATCACACTATTAGGTCGTTCAGTAACATACATGATGCCATCAACGATAATCGGATTAGATTGCCAAGCACCGAATACCTGATTTTGGAGAACCCACTTTAGCTCCAGGTTTTCCACATTCTCTTTAGTTATCTGATCCAACAAACTATGACGTTGACTCATATAACCACCGTTATAGGTCAACCAGTTATGCGGTTCCTCGTTGGCGTTTAAGATTCTGTCATATGGAACTTGTGCGGATAACTGAATCGTCGTGCTTAGGCCGACAATGAAAATTAGTGCGCGTAAGAAAGAATTAACTAGGTTCATTATTGACCTCGCAGAGTTAATAAATAGCCAACCACATCTGCAACCTCATCGCTGTTTAATGTGGTTGGTGACTTACTAGGCTGCATCCTGATCTCATAATTGACGAGATCAGATTTTCGAAACGAACGAAGCTGCTCATTGGAATCAATTACTTGCACCGTATAGGTATCTTCATTCAAACGCCGACCAGTAATAGTCTCTTCATCCCGTGTTACGATCCGAATTGATCTGTTAATTGGTAGTATCGCCGCAGCAGGATCCAATAAATTTCTTTGTAATGAAGCCGGTGTGCGAATAGCACCAATCTCTGATAAATCAGGCGCGGTTCTTGGTCCCACACCATCAATACGATGACAACTAGCACACTCTCCTTTACCTTCGAACAAAGTTTGCCCACGAGCCGGATCACCAATGCGAATCGCTACTCCTTCAGGATCAAACCCGGCTCTAATGTAGGCAACAATGGCATTGAGATCGTTATCGCTTAATCCAAACGCAGGCATTTGGCCTTCCCCGGCGCCCGAATATACCACCCGGCGTATGTCCTCATCTGAGCGCACGTTTCTAAATTGTACAGTGCGAAGATTGACACCATCGACGATATCCCCCTGAGGGCCGTGGCATAAGGCGCATTCACGGGAGTAGATTCGACTTCCTCGCTCAATAGCCTCGGTAGAGTATGTGTGATCCCCCAATTCCTGAGCAGAGGTAACCAAGATTAAGCTGAGGGTGACACCCAGCACTAACCATTTACTCAGGACTTGGGTCCAAATTAACAAGAAATTCAGCAAAAACTTCATGACTTATAGATACTTCAAGGTTGTTTTTAGGAAGACTGAGAATAATAGGAATTAGATTTCAGGTCCATGGCTCCCCAAGAAAGCGCTGAAAGCCCAATTTTGGGCCGGAGCTCGGATCTATACTCTGTTTCTCTCCCCTGAACTCTTTGCTATATTTGATTGTTCCGCAGGTCCCATGTGACCCAGGACTAAAAATAAAAATGCTCTAGATTAACCACGATGACAAACGAGAGGTTAACTGAAATGAATTTACTGAGAATGAAATCCCTGACGGCTTATCTAATGGGGATTGCTCTAATAGCAAGCACCCTTGCCGCTTTCACGGTTTCCGCCCAAGATAATAGCGCTGGTCGATATCGTCCTGAAGGACGCACATTTGCAAGAAATGCAGCAAATTTCTTCGATGATCGATTATTTGAAGCCCGCACTTATGAGACCGGCACAGATCTTGACGAATTTGCCAGTGTGACCATTTTCTATCCGCTGACCTTGAGTTTCGATCTCCCCAACGGTGCCGTTGTTATGTCGCCAGGATTTCGTGGCACACCAGAGGTATATGACTGGTGGGGTCCTATGCTGGCATCTGTTGGCATAATCACTGCGATTATTGAAACCAACACGCCAGAAGATAATCTCGAACAAAGAAAAAACGCGTTGATTGCCGGGATTGAATTGATTAAGCGCGAGAACGCAAACAGCCAGAGCCCTCTCGCCAACAAGCTCGATGAGAGCCAAATCGCCATCATGGGGCATTCTTTAGGGGGCGGCGCCTCATTAAGAGCAGCCGAAGAGTTAGGCGATGCAATTAAAGGGGTCGTTCCTCTTACTCCTTATTGTTGTGAACTAGGTCAGTCATTCGAAGGTGATTTGAATGGTGTTACAACCCCAACGCTTATTATCGCAACTGCTGACGATACGATTGCCCCACCAGATACCCATGCACGCATGCTCTATGATTCCATTAATGCTTCAACTTCGAAGGTATACATGGAATTTGCCGAAGGCGGACACATGATTCCCGCCAATCAAGGATCTGAGCTAGAAGCCCAAGGCAAATATGTCTATGCGTTCTTGAAAGCAAACTTCACCGGCGATGCCAAGTATTCGGATTTTATTAACGGCGAAGGCGAAGACAGCTTTTCGAGCTACGAAACAAATTAGCTTTATTTCTCAAAATACCCCGATCAGTAATCTGATCGGGATTTTTGTTCACGCGTAATTTATCTCTAAAAAAAATATTCTTTTACAACAAACGAATTATGACGCAAGTGTCAGAATTCCCTCATTATTTCCTACAAATTGTCACAGACTAAGTGAATAGGAATCGCTACAATCTCGTTCCAGTAAGGGTAGCACCACAAGGCAACCACGAAAATCGAGAAAAGATCCAAAAGATCAAAGAGAAAGAATACCGCTTCCCCATGAAATTTCATCCCACGACTAGTATAAAAGCCTTAGTCATACTCTCGCTATTAACTGCAGCACCTGGAGTTTCGGCGCAATTCGTACAACCTGAATTTCCTTCAGACGATTCCACTGTTGTTTATCCCGCCAGTTATTTTGCCGAATACTTCCCAGTGTCTGCCAACGACATGCTCAATCGGATTCCTGGTATTGGCCTGGCCTTGCGCGGAGGAAATAGCGGGCGCGGCCTTGGCTCTGGAGAAGGTGAGGTTTTAATCAACGGGCAGCGGATTACCGGCAAAAATAACGAAGGTCGCGATCAACTCAATCGCATTTCCGCAGACCAAGTTGAATACATCGAGATTATTCGTGGCACTTCTGAAGTACTCGATGTTCGTAGCGGAGGTCAGGTAGTTAATGTTGTTTTGGTAGATAGCCCTTCTCGTTCCAGCACTTCGGTAGAGTTCCGCACTGAGCGCAAACAAGACGGCACCTTAGATCCAGGTGGCTCCGTTTCACTTAGCGGCCAATCCGAGGGGCTCAATTATTTATTTTCTTTTGAAGCCGAACCTAACTACCGCAATAGTCGCGCTAGAGAGTTTAGTTACGATGGCGGTGGCAACCTCATCGAAACTCGAAAAGAAGAAACAACACGGGACCGCACAGAATTTGCAGCCAGCATGAACCTTGGTTATACCATGGAGCGCAGTGTCATTCAGTTTAATGCTTTGGCAGAAGATCGCACTCGCTCGCCACAGGACCGCTTTCGCACAATCAACGATCTGATTAATAACACTTCCCTAATACAAACTGAGGTGAGTGACAGCGATCGAACCAACTGGGAGATAGGTGGCGATTACGAATACACATTTGATAGTGGTGCCAAGTATCGCTTCTTATTTATTGTCAATGATCGCGAATTTGGTTACGACAGAGTTCGTTCTAATCTAGAAAACATGTTAGAAGAACCCAATCTGTTTCTTGCTGGAACTGGTAGGGACCGTGAACGCATTGCACGCAGCTCTTATACCTGGGACCTCGATCTCGTCCAGGCCATAGAACTCGGAATTGAAGGCGCGCAAACCATTAGAGATTCCAGCTTAAGAATGGGGCTGGACATACCCGGAACACCTTCTGCTGATTTTGGTAACCTGGTTCCAGTTAGTGTTGATAACAGCTTCTCCACTGTCGAAGAGTTTCGCTATGAGCCATTTGCCGTGCACAACTGGCAGATCAATGGCCGCATGGCAGTAGAAAGCTCTCTGCTTTATGAAACTTCTACGATTGAACAATCAGGTGATGTGCACAGGGAAAGAGATTTTGATTTTATAAAACCGAAAATTGATTACCGCTACGACATAACTCCCTCAATCCAATTACGAGCAGGAATTGAAAAAGATATAGACCAGCTGAGTTTTTCTGATTTCAGCGCTTCCACTGATAGTAATGACGAAGATAAAAACACTCAGGCAGGCAATCCGGAAATCGTTCAGGAGCAATCCTGGCGTTATGAAGTTAATGTAGAGTTTCGATTACCCGATGATGCCGGCGTCGTGAATTCGCAATTCTGGTACCGCGACGTAGAAGACCATATCGACAAAGTCGATGTATCTCCATCTTCCAATAATCTGCAATCTGCTCGGGGCAATATAGGAGATGGGCGCCGCTACGGACTGAATCTTGATGTGAGTGCCAAATTAGATCGTTTCCGAATTCAAAATGCTTTACTTACCACTGGTATAAGATTGAGAGATTCTGAATTTACTGATCCGTTTCTTAGAATTAAGCGACGCCAGCGAAATAACGGCCGCTGGTCATTGAACATGGGATTTCGTCATGACATAACCAGCCAACAACTTACTTATGGCTTTAACTATGGCAATAATTCCAATGGTAGTAGCGGGCGCAAAGCGTATGATATAGACGATATAGAAGAACAAATAAATCAGCCCTACCTCTCTGCCTATGTTGAAAAAGTAGCCTTTGGTAATGTCACTTTCCGCTTCGAATCTCGCAACATTACAGAAAATGAATTTTGCCGAAAGAGAACGCGATTCAAGGGGCGCACAGTTGATGGCGTGGTAGGAGAGATTGAAGATTACTGCAACGGCAATGGGATGGAACTGGCTCTAAGAGTGAGAACTACTTTCTAAAATTTGATAAATTCACACAAGCTAAAAGAAAAAGCCATGGGGATTAACTACCTAAAAAAATGGCTACGGATTAAGCATTACCTCAACCATTGCTCACTACTGGCAAGTCTATTCTTGCTAGGCAGCTGTGTTGTTGTCGACGAAGGCACCCGAATTATTCCGACTAGCTCTTCTCCAGAGCTGACTCCTCCTCCTAATTTCACCCGCGGGTTGATAACACGCAGAGTTGCTGAACCCCTTTATCCGCTAAGGGCACGCAATCTGGGAATCGAAGGTTGGGTGATGGTTGAATTCTCAGTTGATGAAGAAGGTGAAGTGATTGGTAATACGATTCGCGCGGTTGAAGAACAACCTATCGGATATTTCCGACAGTCCGCGGTAAACGCAGCTCGGCGAATGATGTTCGATAACACTCGTGGAGAAACCCTCAACGATATTCGCTATGTATTTCGCTACGTATTAGAAGAACAGAATTCCATACTAGTGGAACCACCGTCCGACGAAGTGGTATTTCGTGAACTCATTCCCATGCGCTTCATCACACCGAACTATCCTGACGTCGCGGAAGAACTAGGCATTGAAGGCTATGTTGTAGTGAGCTTCGATGTGAATGAGCAGGGCATGGTGGAAAATGTTGCGATAGTAGAAAGCGAACCACCGGGGGTCTTTAACGATGAAGCCATAAACTCTGCCTATCGATTGCGCTTTGAACCGCGCATTATCTTTGACGGCTCTGTTCGAGTTGATAATGTACAATATAGATTCAACTGGCAGCTTCCCGATTAAAACAAAAAGGAGTTGGACATGAGGCAATTGATTGCGGCTTTCTTTTCTCTCACTTTAGCGGCTTCCCCAACACTTATTCTTGCTGCAGACATTACTCAACTAGGATTTAGCGCCAACAGTGATTTTGATTTAACTACACGCGATGATGGTTTAGTGCTGCAATGGAACGCACCAGAGGGCAGAGCCTATGTAGATCTGCAATTCATTCCCCGCCGAGGTAACAACGCTGCAGCGCCACTAATTCGAGAACTGGGTATTAACGGCATATCCATCATCGAAGAAGTCGATCCGAACTATTTATTTTGGATAGGCGATAGAGACCTGGAGCTGAGAGATGGCTGGGAAATATTTTTCGATCGAGTGCCTACACGTCCTTACTCTGTTGAAAAAGGCTATTTGATCCCAGAAAGCGTCAATGTATCTACAGAAGGTGGCCGCGCTACAATCGAAATCGAAGGTCTGACTAGTACTCACTTCGCTGGTTCCCTTGCCTTTATCCTTTATCACGACAGTCCATTCGTGCACATGGAAGCAAGAGTTTCGACCGAACGTCCTGCAACAGCGTTTCTATACCATGTCGGACTGGCGAAACCAGAAACCGAAGGCCACCATGTTGAGTGGTTTGATGCTTACGACAATCCTCACATTGATCCGATCTTAAATTCTACTGCCAGTGTTTATAAGACACGTTATCGCAGTTTGGCTTTATCAAATACTAATGGATCTCTAGTCATGTCCCCTTTCCCTCATCAGTATTTGTATCCGTTAGATTTCGCAGACAACTTTGGCTACAACTGGGCGGGAGCGGAATATTTAGACATGATCGATGGTTTCGCCTTTGGTGTAAGGCAACCACCCATGGGGGATCGTCGTTTCGTCCCCTGGGTAAACGCACAACCATCATCGATTCAAAAATTAGGAGTTCTGTTATTTCTATCAGAGCAATCAGGTTTAGAAAATTTAGAAATCGTTAAACGTTATACACGTAGCGATTCTTTTAAGCCTCTCGAAGGTTATAAGACTTTATCCAGCCATTATCATCACGAACATTCAATGGATTTCATCAATATGCAGCAGGAACAAAATACAACAGGTGTACCTGCTGGTTTAGAAGACCCTGACTTCGTGAATTTCTTTAAGCGCATGGGTGTGGATATGGTGCACATGGCCGAGTTTCATTTTGGTCGCACCCCTGGAACTGAAACCGATCAACGCCTGGCTGAATTGAAAGTCATGCATGATGAATTTGCACGTTTGTCCGACGACGATTTTTTACTTATCCCAGGGGAAGAGCCTAACGTGCATTTCAACAGTCACTGGTTAAGTATGTTTCCTAAGCCTGTGTATTGGGTACTAAATCAGAATCAGGGACAACCGTTCTCGCAAGAGATGCCAGGTTACGGCACTGTGTATCACGTAGGAAGTGCCGATGACGTGCTTGATCTTTTAGAACAAGAGGACGGGTTAGCCTGGACAGCTCATCCTCGAGTTAAAGGCTCGACAGGTTTTCCTGATGGCTACAAGGATCAAGATTTTTTTCTGAGTGAACATTTTCTTGGTGGCGCCTGGAAAGCCATGCCGGCAGATTATTCGAGAGAAATGTTGGGGTGGCGTGTGCTGGATCTTAAAGATGACATGGCAAACTGGGGAGCAAGAAAGTACGTTCTCGGCGAAGTAGATATTTTTAAGATCTATGAAGACTACGAACTCTTTGGCACCATGAATATTAACTATTTGAGGCTGGATGAAATTCCTGGCTATGAAGACGGCTGGCAATCAGTAGTTGATGCCCTTGCCAAGGGAGAATTCTTTGTTACTACTGGCGAAGTTCTCATCGTAGACTTTTCGGTCGAGGGTATGGAAAGTGGCGAAACAATCAACAGAAATGAGTCTGCCAAGTTAATCGCGGACTTGGAGTGGACCTACCCGCTTTCTTACATGGAAATCATCAGCGGCGACGGCACCACTATCTATAGAGATCGAATCGATCTATCTCATACCACTGAATTTGATTCAGAAACTATAGATAGAAATGTGGATTTATCTAATCGAAGCTGGGTCCGCATCGAAGTTTGGGACATCGCTCGAAACGGTGCTTTCACCCAGCCAGTCTGGATCGAAAATTAGTCAATCAAACTAATTGGCCTCATTGTCGAGATAACCCACTGTTTCTAATTGCTCGATATAGGAAATTAAGCCTGAACCGTTTTCTGTGACTACATAAAACTGCTCCATATCTTTCCAGCTCTGAATGTCGGGAAAATTATCAAGAATAATTAGCCTTACCTGTTCAGCACAATCTATATCACCTGTCCGAAAATACGCTTTAAACTGGCGTATCAGGAGAGACCAACCAAGGTAGAACAATTCAACGAGATGCAGAGCAAAATGGATGCGATGCGCGAACTATTAGATACCAGAAAGAAGGCTTAGCTCCTTACTGACACTTGATAACATTGTCATTTGTGAGGTTGTTAATTTCATCACTGGTATAACCAACAGCTAATAAAACCTTTTCAGTGGATTCCCCGATGAGTTGAGTAGGTTTATCTTCAGCCTGCTCAATTCCTTCCATAGAGTAATGGGAGCGCACCTGTCGCATTGAACCTTCGCTAGGATGCTCGTATTCCCTAAACAACCCCACTTCCTTTAAATGCTTGTTATCTAGTAAGTCATCTAAGCGATTAACTTTGGTATGAGGAATGTTTGCATGGCGCAACAATTCATCCCACTCTTCAGTAGTTTTCTCAGGTGCAATTTCATAAAGCTTCTCGTAAAGCGTGTTTATATTTTCACTGCGCTTTATTGGGTCTCTGACTATTTCCCAATTGGCCCATTCCGGTCGACCTACCATGGTGAAAAAATCCACCCAGTTTTTCGTGCTGTAAGGCAGAATCGCCATGTAGCCATCTTTAGTTGGATATGGTCTTCGATAAGACGCAGTTAAACGATCGTAGCCAGTAGTTCCAGTGCTTGGAATATAGCTGTGGCCAGCTAATTGCTCTGTCATCAGAAAAGCGACCAAGCCTTCAAACATAGGCGATTCGATAAAACAGCCTTTGCCGGTGCGCAATTTATTTATCAACCCCCCTAACACTGCCGCAGTTAGCTGCAGCCCTGACACTTTGTCTGCCACAATTGTTGGCAAATAGCGAGGACATCCCTGTTCATCAGAATTTAAATAAGACAAGCCGCTAGCAGCCTGAATGATGTCGTCATAGGCAGGAATATCAGAACTCGGTCCTTTTTCGCCAAATCCCTGTGCCCCGCAATAAACAATATCAGGCTTAATGACTTTTAGATCTTCATAGCCAATTCCAAGATTAACCGCGGTCTTATTACGCATGTTGTGAACGACAGCATCTGCACTCTTTGCCAGGCGATAAAAAATTTCTTTACCTTGCTCTGTTTTCAGATTGATCGCAACGCAATCCTTGTTGCGATTGCAGTTAACAAAACCAGCCCCCATCTCGTCAGATTTACCTGGACGGACGGCACGCATCATGTCGCCGTCAAGATTTTCAATCTTAATAACTTCGGCGCCGAAATCTCCGAGCATCTGAGTTGAAAACGGCCCTAGCACAACCGTGGTTAAATCGAGGACGCGAAATCCATTCAAAATGTTAAACATTTTTGTTCCTTAGATACGTAAGAATTTTTGTGGAGATCGTATTTTAACTAATTATAGAGAAATGCAAGGATTGAAATTGAGCCCATGCGGGAGATAACTGGACTGTGAAGAGCTACCCTCATTGGGCTAATTTGTCGAGTCGATGTGACTATCGTCACGTAAGGCAGTACTAGTCCATGAAGAGCTCTGACAAGGCCATTTGATCCTGCTTTGAATCTGGCAAAAACGCACCGGATTCATCATTTCCAACCGAAGCGCCGGCAGCTAGATAGCCACTTAACACGAGTATTAGCAATATTATCCTCAATGTTGTTGATTTCATTAGGATTATTCTTGGGCCGAGTAATAGTAAAATAGCAACTTTTTGATGGTCGAATAATTCGACGACTTCGCTAAGTAAAAAAGCGGTTAGAATAAAGTTTCTGCTTGCCAGGATAAAGATTTCCTTAAGCGTGAGATCTCATAAGGAAATACTTAGATTAAAAGCAAAGAAAGTTAATCCCGTGAGGTTTAACCTCACCTACCATGATGAGAATGGGTACTGGAATGATCCATATAGCCATAGTTGAAGACTCTGAGGACGAGAGTCAACAGTATCGCGATTTGCTCGAAGCTGCTTGGGACGAAGTAGCAGTCGATCAGCTCTTCAATGAAGATCAGGCTCGAACCATGTTCGATCGAAAAAAAGCCGCAGGCGAAACCTATGATTTGATTACTTTGGATCTAGACTTAAGCGGTGGTGATCCCGAGCTCGACAAAGACGGGGGCATTCGTTTGCTTACCGAAATGAGCCCGGATTTACGCTCCACGGTTATAGTCGTTTCTGGTCGAGAGCTCAGTTCTGAAGTGGAAGGCTTTATGCGCGCATTAAAAGTTGTAGATACGCTTTCCAAGCCGCATTCGCCGGCTGATTATCTGCGTGCTGTACGCTTGGGATTGCAATTGCAATCTAAATCACCAAGCAATCCCATCCTGGATGGCATGACGACTGAAATTGGCTCTCTGCGACTCTCACCTTTAACTGGAAGCTCAACCTGGAAAGGAAACGAAATTAAGTGCACGTTAACGCAAATGCGTTTGCTGGTAATACTTGCGCAAAATTCTCCTAATCCGGTGGAGATAAGAAAACTTAAAGAAGCACTGCCAACTTTAAAACCAACGACAGAAGCTGTTGCCGTCCATATCGCAGAACTGAGAAAAGAATTCCGACAATTTGTTTCAAGCGATACCGCCTTACCAATTAAAACCAGGCCTGGAGGTGGCGGGTACAGCTGGCTTGAAGAATAAACATAAAAATAAGCGCATGATAAATTGGTCGCAAATTCGAGTAAGTGAGAATTATTAAGGGCCTGTTAAAAATCGGAACAAATAGGTTTGCTATGAAAAGCTATCTACTCGGTCGTTTCCCTCGCCTTCGCGGAGTCATCATACTCCTCTTTATTCTATCTATTACGCCTGCGTTTTTTGCAGCGTGGATGGCATTCCAACAAACGGAAGCTGAAGACCGTGATGCCAAAATTGCCGATTTTCAAAAGCTGCTATTCGATGAAGCCAACCCTATCGACATCGTCGATTTAAATTTGCATAGCGGACGCATACGAGCCGCGAGAGTTAGACCACAAAATATTTCATTACATGGTGCTAACACCAACGTACAACCATCAGAAGATTGCTTTCAGCAATTTGGTGAGCTGCAAAACCCTAAGCGCTTTGAGATCTGTGTTGCCTATTTCGTTTCAATGGAACGGAACGTCGATCATCTGTTCTTTTACATTGATTACTGTACTCAAGGATTGCATGGTAAAGATCCTGATGACGTATTTACTCTAGCTTTAACCACACCTGGCGGAAACAAGAGTTGGAGTCTGGATGTTGATCACCTTGGAATGACAGACATTAAGCGCCTGGGTACTCGTGGCGACTCAAGAGAGGACAGCATTTATGCCGAATTCTGGGAGCCAGTGGATCCCAGTCAGCGCTGTCTCGATAGTAAACCGAAACAGCGCTTACGCCTGCAAATGGACGCCTGCGCAACTTTCCCCAGCAGAGAGCAATGCCCGCGCCCAATCAGTAGTGAAGCATTTGAGGATTGGATAAATGCGGTATTGATAAATTTTGCGAGAAGCTCTAGCTTCGGTAACGAAGGCATTAGCACTGAAAACACTAGAGGCACCAGTCGTGGGCCCAATGTAAACGCACTCTACCGTGTATTGGATAGCGGTGAGTCTGTTTACTTCGGCCGCTGCCCAACTACTGGCCCCTGCGATTGTTTTAGTGGAAGCACTTCATTTATAGATTCAGAGCCTTTGGCTTTTGAACCATCTTCAGTAATTCAAGACTCCGTCGCCCGAACGCTTTTCGGCTATCAATCGAGCAGCTACTGCGCAACTCCTCAAAACTATATTTGGCTAAGTTATGAGCGCAGTGCAGAAATTAATTTAGTGACTCCAGTAAATTACTTGAACACCATGTTGCCAATCGTGGGCTACAGCATCCTTGCCTTGTTAGCTGCTGTGTTAGTTGTTTATTTGTTATTAGGTAGGCCGTTGGTGCAACTCACTGCCGGTCTGATTAAGACCAGGAATTGGGACCCTGAAACGCCGATTGATATTCCTTATGTAAAATCAAGACACGAGATTGGTACTGTTGCAAAAGCGTTCCGCTATGTATTGTTTAAAATGCGTAAACAACTCAACCGGGAACGCAAGTTAGCAGCTGAATTACAGTTGAAATCCGAGCGGGATCGCAACATCAATTCTATTATCGCGCATGAGATTAAATCGCCATTTCACAACTTGAAAAACAAATACTCCGACAGCATTGATATTGCTCGTATCGATACTGCATTGGAGGCTATTCTACGAATTGATCAGGCAGTACAGAGTTCTTCAGATGAAGTATTTGTAGTCAATATCTCCGAATACTTGAAGAAGTACGTCGACAACAAAGAAGATGTTAACAATATCACCTTACAATCCAACGCAAACGTTGACATAGAGATACGCGGATTACTACTTTCGTTAGTGCTGGACAATATTATTGCCAACGCAGATCGTTTTCGAACCAGCAAAGAGTCCCCTATCAAGCTTGAAGTTCAGGGAAGTGAAGAAGGATGTCAGATTTTGATATCCAATGATGGGCCCGCTATACCAACCGATAAGATGGAAACGGTGTTTAATCTGCGCTACACCGACAGCGATATGGCTTCGAAGAAAGAAGATAGTAACCAGGGCATAGGGCTGTTTATTTCACGCCACTATATGCGCATGTTGGGCGGAGATCTGAAACTGCTTGAGCGCGATAAAGGCGTGATATTCGCATTAGCGCTGAAAAGTGCAAAATAGAATTCTAAAGACTCTCTTTTCTAAGCACTGCCACATTAATTATGTGCCAGTTATCCCTTTTTAATCTTTTCATTTCAAATATTAAGAATATTTATCCTGCTCGTTAAGTTTGCACTAATACCTAGCTAAATACCCTTACAACTGAAAACTGCTTTTCACATCTTTACATTCATTATAGGCCTACTAATGCAGAGCTTTTATCTCTTCACTTCTATATTTTACACCTATAAAACTTGAGCTGCGCCCATTACCGTTTCAGCCTTTTGTTTTATTTCTGTGGCTACTTCAAAAGGATCGCCGTTAACAAGTTCTTGTCTAAACAATTCGACTGAGAGAGCACCGGCATATTCCTTTTCTGCTAGCATGCGAATAATTGCGATTAGCGGTGCGACACCATCACCAGGTATAACCCGGTAGCTGTTATCCGTAAGCTCTCTTGGCGCATCTAATAAGTCCTGAAAGTGGCAATGAGCAAGCTCACCCGGCTCAAGCATATGTAGATCGTCAAATTTACTTAATCCAGACCAAAAATGAAAAAAGTCGATCATGGGCCGAATATTTGGATGATCGGCAGCCCTAATCATAGTAAGCGCAGTCGGCAGAGTAGCGAGATGGGTTGAAGTGCGTAAGAACTCAATCATACAAGTGAGATCGTATTCGCTAGAGATTTCTGCCACCTCTCGAATGGCTCCCGGTGTAGCGGCATAATCTTCCGATGTTACAGAGCGGTTCGTTACTGCAGGCGAATAGATTTTCTCCAAACCCAGACTCGCGAATTGATCGCAACGCATGCGCCATGCCTCTAATGAGGTCTCACGAGCAGGTCCTGGAATCCAAAGGTCTGGTAACGCCGCCGCCGCACAGACTGGA
This sequence comes from Pseudohongiellaceae bacterium, assembly GCA_045565735.1. Taxonomy (GTDB): domain Bacteria; phylum Pseudomonadota; class Gammaproteobacteria; order Pseudomonadales; family Pseudohongiellaceae; genus UBA9145. The sequence goes on along the minus strand of JBJLER010000094.1, from coordinate 5,636 downwards.
GTTAAGCCGAGATCATTAAGCAGATTGCTTGCGCCGGTTAGAGTGTCATTTTCAAGAAAACCGTCAAGCGCTGTGTCATTAAGTTCAACATACTCGATGCCAGCACGAGACCACCCTTCCAGGGAACCTCGAAATCCTGCCGCACGGGAGGTGTTTTGATGCATGGCCAAGAGCATTTTTCCTGGGGCGGCGGTTTGGGCTTGAGTAATAGAACTCGGCAGAACTAAGGATGTAGCCAAAGATGTGAGTAGGAACTCGCGACGGTTTAGCATGAAGTTACCTCATATTTATGAGCAACGGATTGCCGTTTTGGTGAGTAGATCATATTACACGGAAATATTCGGTACTAGCCTGATATAGTAAACACACCTTTTACATGGATTTGATTAATCTTCGCTTAAATGAAACCAATAGAAATAGAAGAACTGCTTCAGGCAACTCTGGATGACAATCCGAAGAATCGTAAATCAGCATTATTAAACCTGTGTCCTTGCCGGGTTAAAACAAACAATGCCAAAATCTGGGATCGACTTCTGGTAATGCGAAGCGATTACGATGCGGGCGTCCGCAGCATTGTATTGCACAATCTCTGCGACGGATCGCCAAAAGAGCGAAAAGAAGAGATCATTAATGCGGTTGAAGAACTCGCTCAAGATGAAAATCGCAAAATAAGACGCAGAGCGAGAAATACTTTGGCGGTTTATCGGAAAACTGGGGTTATTAATACTGAATGATATAACCGCTGACTCGGGAAGAGTAAATTCACGACGCTTTTGCCCGGATTGCGGAAGCAGAATATAGGCACAGATTAATGAACTTGGCTTGGCTAGCGTTAATGCCTTTGCCCTGCATGAAAAAGGTTATTTTAAATCTTTATCAAATCAGTGATCTGAAAGTGCTCCTATTTGGTGTCAAGTTGACGGAGCTCTTGAATATTTTCCTCAAATAGCGAGAGGGTAAGTTTTATTGCAGAAAGGCTTTGGTTAGAATGTTTAGTCGTAACTACTATGACTGTTTATAAGCCTTTGCATTAAATTTAAAGTAATTGTCTTCTTAGAGAGGTTTGTCGATAAAATGATGATTAAGTCTAGTCCAGGTATTAAACAAAAGTTACTGTTTGTATGCCTAACTATAACTTTAGTCCCACTAACATTAATCGGATCTCTTGCAATAAAAACAAGTTTCTCGGATGGGCCTTCTGTGTTATTCAGCGGCGGGCCGCTTATTTCTGGAGAAATGATGACTGGCCAAGAACCGGACTGGAGTTTCGTTCGCAACATTAGAACTTTTGAATTACAACTGATGAGCCCCGCCCGTTCAAGAACTCTTTGGATCGTGGAGCATAACGGTAAGTTATATCTGAATTCAAATTACATGGGTGGAATTCGCCAACGTCTATGGAAAAGATGGCCAGAACAAGCTGAACGAGATGGTCGAGCAATAATGCGCATTGATGGTAAAAGATATCAGCGCAATCTTATCCGGATAAAATCAGGCCCGATCGTGAATGACGTTACTCAGGCTTTCTCCGAAAAGTATCCAGTAACGATGACGCCTGCTGAGGTTGAAGCCGAGGAGCTTTGGCTCTTCGAATTGGCACCAAACAATCAAGAAATAAATGGAGATATAAGGTGAAATCTTCATATATCGGATTAGCTATTTTTCTAGCCTTAGTCGTGCTAGTTGTCTTTGCTGTGCCTGATGCTAGCAACATCATTGAACGCTTCTTATTAAGATCATTAGCCGGGCTAGGATAAAACTTAAGCAAGGAGGATGTATGACAGAGCACCAGATCACTTCCGAAGATCAACTCAGAGCACTCTTGGGAGACCCCATACACCCGCTCGTTGTAGCTAAAAGTACGGCCGTATTAAGCCCTTCAATCAAGAAATATATTGAAATGTCGCCATTTGCGGCTCTTGCAACTCACGCGCCTGACGGTTCCAGCGACGTCAGTCCGAGAGGCGACCCTCCTGGTTGGGTGCATATTAAAGATGAAAAAACCCTAGTACTTCCCGAAAGACCAGGAAACAAGCGTCTCGATAGTGTAATCAACATCATTAACCAACCCAAGATGTCTCTTTTGTTTATGATTCCTGATGTGCTCGAGACTGTTAGGATCAATGGCTCCGCGATCATCTCAACCGATCCGGACCTTCTTGAACTATTTCCTATTAACGGAAAGCTACCTGAACTTTGTATAGTAGTGACCGTCGAAGAGGCACTTGGACACTGTTCAAAAGCCTATCGCCGATCAAAACTCTGGGAAGTAGACTATAAATCCAAAGAACATGCACCCTCATTGGCTCAGCTAATGTCGGATCACCTGAACCTGGATCAAGATATGAGTCAAGAGCTCGATGACGGCATCGAAAATGACACCAAGGAGCGAATGTATTAACTAAAAAAATCGCAGCGGTCTCCATTTTGGGTCAAGAAATTATGAAGACTGCATTTACTAAATTTTTAATAAAATTTTTAAGAGGCATAAAAATGAGTGAAAAAATATCTGATTTTGAACTTAAATTCCAAAGCAGTTCTCAGAGGCAAGACGGTGACAACTTAGTTGTAGACGTAAACTGGGCGACCGAGTCCGACCACGAGATTTATGGGGCGGCTTTTGTTACTACCACTTTTACGCATAACATAAATGACCCAGATGCAGAATCCGGGGAAATTAGTATGGCAGGGCAAGGTATGTTGACGGATGGAACTCGCATAATAGGATTACAAAAAGGAACTTGGCAGAAAGACGGTAACCACAGAATCAAAATAACATTGAGAGGTCGAGATTCAAGAGATGGTGAAGTTTACTCTGAGAGTCATATGGCTCTTGAGACATTAACCTGGTCAGGAACAGTATATAAGGCATAGAAATATTTGTCTTTACCCTCTCCTTTATAGTCACAGGGATTCATCTGCTGCAGGTAGTATCTACATGAAGAAACTAATCACCACACCCTTCCTAATGTCGCTTGCCTATGTTTCTTATGGACAGGAAATTGATATCGACAACATGACTGCTGATCAATCCACCTATTCGAATCCGGTGGTATTTCAACGCTTTGAAAATACCGAAACAAATGCTGCAACCCCTGATATTCCCGGATTCTATGGAGGAGCGAGCATATGGATGATGGAGTCGGATGGAAGTAGTCTCAAATTACTGAGACATCCCGGACGCGGACCAAGCGCAAAACATTTGGATCATCCCTCAGTAAGCAGTGATGCTCAGTATGTGATTTATGCTGAATTCGAAAATGCCGAGATCGGCCGACGAGGTGAAGCGCGTCTGTATAAGGAAAACCTGCAGACTCAAGAGCGCATTGTAATTCGTGAACAGGCTGATTGCGCCATTCACCATGCGACGCTATCTCTGGACGATAAAGATCTAACCTACAATCGGGATTGCGGTCGTAATCGTTCGCTGGTAACGGAGCTTGGAAATCTGAAGATCGTAGTCGATCCCGTTGAGCTTAGAAGTAGATCCGGCAATGGTATGAGTGCTGGAAGCAAAGTGGTATACCAGAATGAAAAGCCACCCGGGGAACAATCGGGTCGGAGAATTGCAATAGTGCTGTCGGAGTTTGATAAACAGGGAAACAGAACCGACCGTCAAATTACTGATTGGGAGTATAGAAATCGGAGAGCGACAATTTCTCAGAACGGAAATTTCGTGGCTTGGCAAACCAATTCGACTACTGGAGGAGAAAAGGACGATATCCTAATACTCGACTTGAACGAACTCAATGCCATGCCAGTACGAATCACAAAATCCCCAGCCAATGACGGCCACCCCTTTTTTTCGCGGGATAGCGAATGGCTGCTTTTCGAATCAGATCGAACCGGTAACTGGGAAATTTTCAAGCTTCATATTCACAGTGGTGAAGTCATGCAACTTACTGATGATCCAGATTACGTCAGCACTCGGCCCCGGTGGTGAACTTAAAATTTCCTAACTCGGAGGTTCAGCCAATATTCTTCCCCTTTAATCATGGGCAATTATAAAGATTTGTATGAAACATATATCTAGCCGGCTACTTTTATTGCTCGCTGCAAGCGTCTTTCCTGGAATCGCATTTGGACATGGCGTCGATGAGGGAACGCAACAATTCCTCATGGATAACGATGGGATAGCGATAGTGCCGTTTATGTATATCGGTGCAAAACACATGGTTACCGGTTATGACCACCTACTCTTCTTGCTTGGTGTAATTTTCTTTCTTTATAGAGCCAGGGATGTGCTGATATACGTCAGCTTCTTCACGCTTGGTCATAGCATCACACTATTAGCCGGCGTATATCTCGATATTAAAGTTAATGCTTATCTGATCGACGCCATAATCGGTTTATCTATTATTTATAAAGGCTTTGACAATCTGGGTGGGTTTAAGCGCTTATTGGGCTATCAACCTAATACAAAGTTTGCTGTGCTTATTTTTGGACTGTTCCATGGCTTCGGTCTTGCTACCAAACTGCAGGAATTTGAATTCGCCCGTGAAGGCCTATTGCAGAATCTAATTGCGTTTAACGTTGGCGTGGAAATTGGCCAGTTCTTCGCGTTGATATTTATAGTATTAGCACTGAGTTTCTGGCGTCGTTATTCCAGTTATTTGCAATTCTCTGTGGCAACTAACATCACTTTAATGAGCGGAGGACTCTTGTTAACATTTTATCAGCTATCTAGTTATGTAACTTCGTGAATTTGCTGAATTGTAAAGATCCTAATTTATGAGTGAAATCGAACATCCAATCCAATCAACAGCCAAATTATTTAAAGCTTTGGCATTATCGCTACTAATCGCACTAACCGTTTTCGTCACTATTGTGTTGCCTGCCGAGTTCGGAATTGATCTTACCGGTGTAGGTTCTATGCTCGGGCTAAATGCATTAAGAGCTGAAGATGCTAATCCTGAGGTAATAAGCCGACCTGGCGAAGGCGATTTGCTATTTCGTCAGGACGAGATAGAGATACTAGTTCCAGCAAATGACGGTTTAGAGTACAAGTTTTTCCTTTACACGCATTCCAATCTTAACTATGAATGGAATAGTACTTCGTCTCTATATTTTGATATGCATGGAGAGCCTGATGGTGATACTACAGGCTATTTTGAGAGTTATGGGGCAGCTACTGTTGATGAAATGAGCGGCTCCGTCACAGTGCCTTTCGCCGGATCCCATGGCTGGTACTGGCGCAACGATTCAGACGAAGACATTAGCATAAGTTTAAAAACGTTAGGAAATTACGACGTTATTGGTTTAAATTAAGTTACCGATAAGACCAATTTAGTAGGAAGAACCATAATGAAATTGTTGGTGAAATTAATACTGATAACTAGCAGTTTGTTCCTGGCTTCATTAATCATGGCCCATGAAGGACACAAACATGCTGAACAACTCGATCAAGCATCGGCGATAGAGGCTGCCTCGATCAAAATGGCAGAATTGATTCAAGAGGGTCAGTTAACCTCGACTTGGGCGCAGCAGGAAGCAATGAATGCTCAACTTGCTAGAGTAAATGGGCTTCAGAATTGGATAGTTTCGTATCTCGATAGCGCAGGAAAACAGCGCCTTGAGCTAATCTTTTCCATGATGGGTGAATTTGTCTCCTTTGCAAAAATACCTATTTCAGACAC
>JBJLER010000093.1:0-20440 GCA_045565735.1 Pseudohongiellaceae bacterium | reverse complement strand
TCATCGGTTACTCTTATTTTGATTATGAGATGATTTGGAAGCTCAATTTGATTGAAGTCATCTGAAGATAATCGAATTCGGCGCTGCGCCGCTACATTTGCAATCAATGACTCGACAAGCAGACCATCTGCTGGAGTCATAACTGGTAATAGCTCATCTACCAGGCCGCTAATAGGAATTAAGGTCTTCCGAACTGATTTTGGCAAACCCTTGAGTAAGGTAATGCACTTTTCTCTGATTAAACCTGGCACTGCCCAATCTATATCAGTTTGCTGGATCTGATTCAGGATTTTCTGTGGAACTTGAACCGTTGCACCATCGCGGAAAGAACCGGGATCAAATACGTAATCGATAGCAAGCTGATTCTTATGAATTGGGGTATGGTCTGGGAAATGAGAAAGCTGATCTTTGGTTAGCTCATCATTAATAATGTTCTCACGGGTCATGCGCAATGCGTATTTTTCTTTCTTTGATGCCTTATAAAACCAAGATTCCAATTTCTGAGTAGTGCTTACTTCTTGCGGAATTCTTTCTTCATAAAATCTAGCTATCTCCCTATCTCCCACATATAAGTCCGGCCTTCTGAGCTTTTCTTCTTCCTCGGACAAACTATCCAGGAACGTTTTATTCTCTGCCACGAATTTTAGACCGGTACTCAGTTGATTTCTCACCAACCCTTCCCTGATAAATATTGTACGAGCATTAACCAGATCTATATCTGAGTAATGTAGTAGAGATTTCTCGAGAATAGTGAGCCCGTATAGATGTACTTTTTCATAAACCATTGCCGCCTGATTCTTTTTGCTCCAGTGAGGATCGAAATATTCCCTTTTAACCAGATGCAACGCCATTGCTTCTACCCATTTAGGTTCGATTTTTGCCGCCATGGAAGCAAATGTTTGGGAAGTTTCTATGAGTTCTCCCGTTACTATCCACTTCGCTTTACTTTTCTTAGCTACCGAAGAAGAAAAAAGAGAGAACTTTCTGTTTCGAGTTCCAGTAAAGGTTCTGGCATCAAATCGATTTGCAATTTGATTCAGTGAGCCTGCAATTATAGATTTATGTATTGCTTCATAAGTTCCCAACTCTTTATTAACTCGATAACCAAGTTGCTGGCAGGTAACCAATAATTGCCTATGGACTTCTCTCCATTCGCGCATGCCCATATAGGACAAGTAGTGAGTTTTACAATACTTCTTTAATTGATTTCGCGAAAAGGATTGGCGCTTATATTCATAGTCATCCCAAAGATTAACCAGACTAATGAAGTCCGACTCTTCATGAGAAAATATTGCATGTCTTTCCAGTGCTTGTTGTCTGTTATCTCCAGATGATTCGCGCGGATCTTGAATGCTTAATGCGCTCACAATAATAAGCACCTCACGCAAACACGCATGACTACTTGCGACTACCAGCATACGAGCAAGTTTCGGATCCGCTGGTAATCTTGCCATTTGTTTCCCTATCGGTGTCAAAACCTGCTTCTGAGTGATAGCGTTTAGTTCAGTTAGCAATTTAAAGCCGTCATTAATTGCTTTTTTCTCTGGAGCGTCGATGTAAGGAAATCGCTCAACATCACCTAAGCGTAGATAAAGCATTTGTAAAATTACGGAAGCAAGACTAGTCCGCTTAATTTCTGGATCCGTATACTCCGAGCGTGAGTGATAATCTTGCTCAGAAAATAGACGAATACAAATACCCGCAGACACCCGTCCGCATCTACCTTTACGCTGATCTGCACTGGATCGGGAAACCGGTTCGATAGGTAATCGTTGCACTTTACTCTGGATGCTGTAACGACTTATCCGCGCAAATCCTGTATCCACTACGTACTTAATTCCTGGAACCGTAATTGAAGTTTCAGCAACGTTGGTTGCCAACACCACTCTTCTGCCGGAATGAGATGTGAAGATTTTGACTTGTTCAGATTGTCGCAAACGGCTGTAAAGGGGTAATACTTCTGTGTGAGGAAATTTTCGCTTTCTAATAGCTGTTGCAGTTTCCCGAATTTCACGTTCGCTGCTTAGGAATACCAAAACATCACCACTAATCCCATTTCTTTGTTGATCCCTTTCTATGATAGTGTTCAGTGCACCGATAATACCCTCTAACTGCTGCTGGTCTTGAATGTCCTCTCGGCCTTGATCCAAAGGTTCGTAGCGAACATCGACCGGGAAGGCTCTACCAGATACAGAAACAATAGGTGCATTGGCAAAATATTTGGAAAATTCTTCTACATCGATGGTGGCTGAAGTGATAATTAACTTTAGCTCAAGGCGCTTTGCTAATAGCTGCTTCAAATAACCTAGCAAAAAATCAATGTTCAACGATCTCTCATGAGCTTCATCGATAATAATGACGTCGTATTTGTTTAGAAAACGATCATTTTGAATTTCGGCTAGGAGAATGCCATCGGTCATCAACTTTAAGTAAGTAGAGTCAGAAACAGTTTCATTAAATCTGATCTGATAACCAACTCCCTGACCAATTTCCGCATTTAGTTCTTCTGCGATTCGATTTGCTACTGAGACTGCGGCCAAGCGTCGCGGTTGAGTATGACCTATAAGGCCCTTTCGCCCTAAACCAGCATTTAGACAAATCTTTGGTATTTGAGTCGTCTTTCCTGAACCGGTATCACCAGCGATCACAATTACCTGCTGCTTCTTTAACAGCTCTTTAATTTCATCTGCTTTAGCGGATACAGGTAGCTCATCCGGAAATTGAATATTCTCAGGAATGGCGACCGCACGAGTTTCACAACTCCTCTTTGAAGCATTGATTTCTGCTGCAATTTTTTGATTTGAGATTTTTTCTGCGAATTCGAGCTCTGCGATTTTTCGAGTTCACGGATTTTGCGCACAAGTCGAAATTTATCGATGTACTGACACTTTTCTATTTCTAACTTTAAAGACTCGAGCACTACCACTTCTCGGTTTAATAATTGCTCTACAAGGGAATAATATCTAATCGCGTAATTCTCGGCGCAATATTTTGCCAATATTGGATTTAGGTAAGTCTTCAACGAAAGAAAAATCTCGCGGTATTTTGTAGCCGGTTAATCCTTCTTTGCAGTACGAAGTAAGCTCCTCAACTGAGATTTCCTGATCATTAGGAACAATAAATAACTTGATTGCCTCGCCCGTGCGCTCGCTTGGCACACCGATCGCGGCACACTCAAGCACAGAAGGATGTCGGTTTACCCAATCCTCAATCTCGTTAGGGAAAACATTAAAGCCTGATACCAGGATCATATCTTTCTTACGATCGACAATAGTGATGCAATCGTCCGCAGTGACTTCGACGTAATCCCCAGTTTTTAACCAACCATCTTCAGTGATCGTTTCCTTGTTAGCTTCGTCTTTCTGCCAGTAGCCCAACATTACTTGGGGACCTCTAATCCATAACTCGCCTCTTTTTCCCTTGGTTACGTCTTCGCCCTCGTCACTTACTACCCGCATCTCAGTTTCCGGAACTAAAGGACCGACAGTGCCAAATTTAATTTTACCAGGAATATTTACTGAGACTACTGGCGAACATTCTGTCAAACCATATCCTTCGATAATTTCACAACCAGTAACACGCTTCCATTCTTCTGTGACCGATGAAGACATCGACATCGCTCCAGCTCCGCAAAACCTCATTTGACTAAAATCGACTGAAGAAATATTTTTGTGTCTTAATAAAGCCAGATAAAGAGTATTAATTCCCACGAATCCATTTATTGGCATGCTCTTTAACAACTTCACAACTGAATCAAGATCTCGTGGGTTAGTAATCAAAACATTATGATTACCAGCAAAAGGCATCGCTAAACAATGCAGCAAAAATGCGTAGCTATGATAAAGGGGCAAAGGAGCAGCAATGTTTTCGGTTTTATCACGAATAACTAGCAAACAACGCGCTCGTAATTGCATCATATTGGCAATTAAGTTGTTATGACTAAGCATTGCCCCCTTAGCAACACCGGTAGTGCCACCGGTATACAAGATTAAAGCCACATCATTGCCTTTTCCTCTATGACTAGGCGTCAGATATTCATTTGACCCACTCACGGTTTGCATAAATGGTACTGCTTTAGGCAAATTATACTTAGGAACCATCTTCCCAATGTATTTGGCACTAAGATTTAGAAAGTGCTTATGTAATTGGGTTTGAAGGTCTCCGAACTTCGCAAAGACTACAGTTTCTATTTCCGTTTGATCAATGATTTGCTCTAACTTGTCACAAAAACTCTCAAGGATAACAATGGCTTTGACACCAGAGTCTTTAAATTGATATTCCATTTCTTTGGCTGTATAGAGCGGATTCGTATTTACGGCTACCAAACCAGCTTTGATTGCTCCGTAAAAAACTACTGGAAACTGCAACAGGTTTGGTAACTGGATAGCAATTCTGTCACCGGCTTCCAAATTAGTTTTCGTCTGCAAGTAATTGGCGAAACGACTACTAAGCTCATCGATTTCTCTGTAAGTTAAAGTATGGCCAAAACAAGAAAACGCTGGCAAAGAAGCATGCTCATCGAGCATATACTCTATAATTTCGTTTAATGAATTGTATTTTTCTGGCCGGAGGTCTTCGGCTAAAGCTTCAATCATAGAATTACTTTGTTAAAAGCGTCATTGCTTCTTCGAGACCTTTGACTGTTAGCGGAAACATTCGGTCTTCAAGGAGCTCCTTGACTATTTCAATGGAATAGCTATGTTCCCAATAATCTTTGGGCGTTGGATTAATCCAGATCATATGGTCGTAAGCATCCGTAACTCTTTTAATCCAAACCGCACCGGCTTCTTCATTATAGTGCTCTATACTTCCACCAATATGAGTGATTTCGTAAGGTGCCATGGTGGCGTCACCAACAAAAATTACTTTGTAGTCTTTAGAATACTTATTGATTATCTCAAAAGTAGAAGTTGTTTCAGCATGCCTGCGATGACTCTTGCTCCAGACTGATTCATAAAGAAAGTTGTGAAAATAATAATACTTGAGATGTTTAAACTCACTCCTGGCGGCAGAGAACAATTCTTCGCATAATTTCACATGAGGATCCATCGATCCCCCTACATCAAAGAATAGTAAAACTTTCACCGCGTTGTGCCGTTCTGGTACCAGTTTTATATCTAGTAGGCCAGCGTTCTTTGCGGTGGAAGAAATAGTGTCATCCATGTCTAGCTCCTCTGCCGCACCCGTTCTAGCAAACTTACGCAATCGACGCAGAGCCATTTTGATATTACGAGTGCCTATTTCGACTGAGTCGTCCAGATCCCTATAATTTCGACGATCCCAGACTTTGACCGCCTTCTGGTTTCTGCCTTCATCCTGGCCGATGCGAATTCCTTCCGGATTGTATCCATAGGCACCGAAAGGTGACGTACCACCAGTCCCAATCCATTTGTTTCCGCCTTGGTGTCTCTTCTGCTGTTCTTCCAAGCGTTTCTTGAATTCTTCCATGAGCTTATCAAACCCACCTAATGCTTCAATCTTTGCTTTTTCCTCATCGGTCAGCATGGACTCCAGCTGCTTACGTAGCCATTCATCTGGAATTTCATACAAAGACAAGTCATCTAAGACTTCTATCTTTTCAAAATATTTAGCAAAAGCTACATCAAACTTGTCAAAATGCTTTTCATCTTTTACGAAGCACATTCGGGAGAGGTAGTAGAAATCATCAACATTACCGAAAATAACATTTTGCTTCAGACATTCAAGCAGCGTAAATAGTTCCGTAAACGATACTGGAAGTCGCTCCTGTTTAAGTGTCATAAAAAAGTTTATTAGCATTAACGATTTGCTCGATGCATAAACGCAAGTTTCTCTAATAGGTGAACGTCTTGCTCATTCTTCAGCAAAGCACCATACAATGGTGGAATTGCATTTTTCATATCATGATTCTTCAAAATATCGGCCGGGATCTCGTCAGCCATCAATAGTTTCAACCAATCGATTAGCTCGGAAGTAGAAGGCTTCTTCTTTAAGCCTGGAATTTTGCGCACATCAAAGAATACATCCATGGCCTGACTAACTAATTTTTTTGCAATGTCTGGGTAATGGACGTTTACGATTTTTTCCATCGTCAAAGTATCTGGAAACTCGATATAATGGAAAAAGCAGCGGCGCAAAAACGCATCTGGCAATTCTTTTTCATTATTACTTGTGATCACCACGATGGGTCGAGTCTGTGCTTTGATAAGTTCTTTGGTCTCATAAACAAAGAACTCCATCTTGTCTAATTCGAGTAAAAGATCGTTAGGAAACTCAATATCAGCTTTATCGACTTCATCGATTAATAATACCGATTGGGTTTCCGAGCTAAACGCTTGCCAGATCTTGCCCTGGACAATGTAGTTCGAAATATCATGAACTTTTTCATCACCAAGTTGCGAATCGCGCAATCTGGAAACTGCATCGTACTCGTAGAGTCCTTGCTGGGCTTTGGTGGTAGATTTGATATGCCATTGAATCAGAGGCAGATCTAAAGCTTTTGCTATCTCCTCTGCGAGCATGGTCTTTCCAGTACCAGGCTCACCTTTAATCAACAAGGGTTTTTGTAATTTAATTGCAGCATTAACTGCCATCTGCAATTCGTCCGTGGCTACATAGTCTTCAGTGCCGGTAAAATTCATTTGTTAAATTCCACTACATTCAAAAAGTGCGCGTATTGTAAAGTGCAGGTTTGTATTAATACAAGAAAACCCTAGGATAAACAGTAGGTTTATGGGATAACTAGAAATGAGGACTCCACCACATTTTAATTGTTTTGATTTGATATTTTAAATTTGGGGAGGCCCGCTTTAGCGCGGCGGCTTTTTTGAATGAAGTAAAAAATGGTTACGGCGATTTCAGCAGCGATTATTGCCAGAAACATCGGTATTGCTGAACGAGCAACTGCCTCTCTACCATTAGTAATAAGATCCAGAGTCATAACCATTAATGCCGGCGCCATCGTCTCTCCCTGGATATTGGAGTACCAGGGAGTCAAAATTACAGCTGCAGCTAAGGCTCTTAGCGAATAACTCGTCCATTTAGCTTTATCGAAGTCAGTCACTCGCCAAAAAATCCAGTAGAAGATTGCACTTGCTACCAAATAGATAATCCAGATCAACCAGTAATTTGCTTCTACTTCCATTTATTATGATTTAACCCATCGAATGACATGTTCATGATAGCTGTCTTCGTGGACATACTCTTCTGAAAGTGTTTTGCCAGAAACAGATATCTCAGCATCTATTATCGAATCTTCATTGATTGCAAGCAACGGATGCCAATCGTACAAGGGTTTTTTTTCGGATCTTAAGCGATAGGCGCAAGTATCCGGCATCCAGTTAGCATTCCGTCGGTATATTTCTTTCACATTTAAACAAGTAGGTACCAGAACCGTTCGCTTTGTATAATTAGAACAGCGGCAGTTATCATCTAAATATCGGCAGGCTACTCGAGTCCAAAATAATTCGTTTGATTCTTCGTCTTGAATCTTTTTTAAACAACATCGACCACAACCATCGCAAAGCAATTCCCATTCTTCCGCAGTTAGCTCTTCCAGCGGCAGCTCCCAAAATTTTTTTCGAATAGTTATAGTCACATTATCTGCGCTCATCCAAAGAGAGGATTAATTTCCGGCTCCAATAGTTCTTTACGCCAACCAGAAAGATCTCCTTCCCAACGCAATTCTCCGAAACTTTCATAGCCGCGCACTAAATTTTGTAATAACCGTTTTCGAGCTAGCAATTCCGGTGCGACTGACAGTTTTTCTGCCAAAGAGGACACTACAGACTGACAAGCCTTTAATTGTTTTCGTAATGCTGGCCGCAAAGGAAAATTAAGTAGAGATCTATCGACGCAAATTTGTTGCATGCTTGGATTGTTGAGCAAATTAACTATCTCATCTCCATATCGCCTGACAAATCGCCTATCACTAAGCGTGATATTTTCAAGATTAGCACTAGAGAATGTCCCTAAATCTTGTTTAATACTAGCGATATTAAACAGGTCATTATCTTTTGCTATCCAATTTTTAGGTTTGTTTTTCTCTCTGGCTTTTAGTTCTCGCCAATAACAAACTTCCCGTAATCGAGATAAACTTCCATCATCTAATTTCCAAGCATTGCTTATCGTCGTGTAACTGTTCTTCCAGCTTTCCTCATTTTCAATTTCAGCAGCAATATTCGTTTGTGAAACACATTCTTCCTCAAACCACTGCAATACATTCTTTGATTCTAATTGCTCCCAAAGAGCTTCTCTTAATGCTAAAAGGTAACTGACGTCATTGGCTGCGTATTGCAGTTGTGTGTCTGTTAAAGGCCGCTTTAGCCAATCGGAACGAGTTTCATCTTTTGGAATCTCCTCGCCTAGAAGCAACTTAACCAGACCTTGATAACTTAATGAAAAGCCAAGGCCTAAAAATGCTGCAGCTAATTGAGAATCAAAGATTTCCCGAGGTGTCGCAGAAATGGAAGTGTGCAATAGATTTAAATCTTCACTACAGGAGTGAATGCAGAATTCAATGTCAGTATTTAGTAATTGAGCAAATGGCGACCATTCCGAGATACAAAGTGGATCAATCAAATAGCAATTATTAGTATCAGCAATCTGTAACAGGCCAAGCTTTGGGTAGAACGTGTTTGTGCGGATGAATTCTGTATCAATGGCCAGAAATTTATCTGACCGCCATTTACTACAAAGCTCTTCGAATTCATATTGGGTTTCAATTAGATGTATGTGGCTGCCATTCCCTGTAATCATATTCTAGGTGCTTTCCATAATTTTTCTTCCGTTGAAAGCATGACTCAAGGTACCTCCATCGACAAACTCCAACTCTCCACCCACAGGGACTCCATGTGCTATTCGAGAAACAGTCACATCATATGATTTAAGTTGCTCTGCAATATAATATGCAGTTGCATCTCCCTCGACCGTCGGGTTGCAAGCGATGATGACCTCTTCCAGCTTTTCGTTATCAACTTTTCCTAATAAAAGGTTTATACCGAGCTGTTCCGGCCCAATTCCATCAATTGGCGACAAATGCCCCATCAAAACAAAATAAATACCGCGAAAAGTACCGGACTGTTCAATTGCAAAAATATCGGCGGGCGATTCAACCACGCAACAGAGTTTTCGATTACGGGAATAACTAGAACAAATTCGGCAAACTTCTTCTTCTGTGAGGGTGCGGCACTGTTGGCAATTCCCAACTGCTTCTAGCGCGGCAGCTAAAGATTCGCTTAGTTTATTTCCACCTTGCCGGTTTCTCTCTAGTAAATGCAGCGCCATACGTTGAGCAGATTTGGGACCTACGCCGGGTAAGCAGCGAAAAGCTTCAATAAGTTGATCAATGAGCGGGCTCGAATTCATTGTTTAAAATGGAAGCTTAAAATCTCCGGGCATATTGAAGTTACCAGCCATGTCCCCTATAGATTCCTTTTTCTTATCTTCAAGCCTTCGCACCGCGTCGTTAACAGCAGCGGCTAACAAATCTTCGATTACTTCTTTTTCTTCTGACATTAGTGAATCATTGAGATCTAGTTTAACGACATCATGGCGCCCATTCATTTCAACACGGACTAAACCAGCACCAGACTCGCCAACAACTACTAAATTTGCCAAATCTTCCTGAGCCTTCTGGAATTGCTCCTGCATCTGTTTGGCTTGCTTCATTAATTCATTTAAATCTGTCATTAATCTACTACTCTTTTATGGGAGCGATACTCTCTTTTGATAATTTAGCTGCAAAGTGCTTTAGCATTTCCTGAACGTTTTCATCCTTTTCAAATTCATCAATCATTTCTTCCCTTGCTTCTTGCTTTAATCGCTGCAATGACATCGCTGGGGTTTCCTTTTCAACTCGACCGATTTCGATGTTAACTTTAACTTCCTCACCCATTAGTTCGCTTAGGGCGAGTGAAAGTTTAGGAATGATATCTTCGCTGTAAACTGCGCTTTGGTCTTCGCTGAGAAGAAAATTGAAAACCTGTCCCTCTTTACTCTTGAATTCGGTATTCGCTAATATATTTGCTGCGATCCCATTAATACCCAATTGAGAATAGAGCTCTAGCCACTTCTCATGGCTTATTTCTGAGGGATTTTCATTAGTTTCTGAAGTTGCAGCAGGTTCTATATCTTCTGCATCGATTTGGTTTTTTGTTACTATCTCAGCAGGTAGGGATTCTTCGACTTTAATAGAGTTCGCTAGTTCTGCAGGTTCAATTATTAGTTCATTCTTTTTTTTTTGAACTCCTGATGCAGAAATCTCAGTCCTTTCACTGGCAAAAGATGGTGAGAAAATCAACATACGCAATAACAGCATTTCAAATGCAGATTTTATCTCCATTGAAAACTTAAGCTCATCCCTGCTCTTAACACCTATCTGATAATAAAGCTGCAAATCTTCTGCTGAAAATTTCGCTGCCAGCTCCTTTATTTTCTCTCCGTCACCAAAACTATTATCAACAGCACCTGGGACCACCTGGGCGATTGCTAATCTATGCAGTACCGATAAGAGACCATCCAAGGTGTTCTCGTAATCAGGGTTTTGATCAGAGATTTGATTTATTATTCCGATGAGTTCTTCGGCATTCCTTTGGGACATCGCTTCCAACAAAGCAAAAACCTGTCGCTGTTCCGGCACTCCCAACATTTCAATGATTCCTGCCGCGTCAATACTGCCCTGACAATAAGATATTCCCTGGTCAACTAGTGTTAAAGCATCGCGCATGCTACCGCTAGCCGCACTAGCAATTTGCCACAGCGATTCTTTGTCATACTCAATTGATTCTTCACCAAGTATTTTTTGTAGGTGCTCTACAATGATCTGGGGGCTTAAGTTTTTAAGATTAAATTGCAAACAGCGGGAAAGAATTGTTACTGGCAATTTTTGTGGATCTGTTGTTGCGAATAAAAACTTTACATGGGGCGGAGGTTCTTCGAGCGTTTTCAATAACGCATTGAAACTATGATTTGAAAGCATATGCACTTCGTCGATCAAATAGACTTTAAACCGACCCCGTGCAGGAGAATATTGAACGTTCTCCAATAACTCTCGAGTATCTTCCACTTTAGTCCTTGATGCAGCATCGACTTCGATCAAGTCAATGAATCTTCCTTCATCTATTTCCTTGCATGCATCACATTTTCCGCAAAGCTGAGAACTGATTCCTGCATCGCAGTTAAGGCATTTCGCAAGAATTCTAGCGAGTGTAGTTTTCCCTACTCCTCGAGTACCAATAAAAAGGTAAGCATGGTGGAGACGCTGATTATCCAGAGCATTTATTAGCGATTTAAGGACATGTGCTTGGCCAGCAACTTCGGAAAAGTTTGAAGGTCGCCATTTGCGAGCAAGTACTTGATAGCTCATCGATTAGTTCTTACAAGAATCCTGATCTGGATAAAATCGAGTTGGTAACAACAAGTTTCCCAGCTGCTCCATTGGCATTAATGAGTGGCAGCCCTTGTCAGCCACACCACGGCACATGAGTCAGCTACTACCGTTGCTCCCTTCCGGGCCTGGCGGGATTCATAACCTATCATTGCGTGGGGACCGACAAGAGATACCATGAAGCATAATAGCATAGACCTCAATTGTTACAGCGGCGGATTATGGGAGAATCTCCCATAATCCACAAGCCCTAGTCTAATTGGTTTCGAAGTTAGTTAAGGCAAACTGAGAGTCACAACTCTAGCATCACCAGCACCACCTAACGCGATCGAAATATACTGCTTTCCATCTACCATATAAGACATCGGCGTACCTGTTGGTGGAAGTGGTAATTCGTACTCATGAATAATTTGGCCAGTCGTCTTGTTAATGGCTCGAATTAGATTACGATCATTATCTCGTTGAGCCATGAACAATAGAGTCCTTGTTAATAGCGGTCCCGGCCCAGCATTGTCTACAGTACCTACAGGACCAGGGTCGAGGATTCCTTTATCTATGATTTGCTGTCTAATACCTTCCCCGTGAGGGATTATCCAGACATTTTCCCCACTATTAAGGTCAACCGCTGTAATCCGCCCATAGGGCGGCTTAGTTAATGGTAACTCTTGTGGTCCCGCAACGGATCTAGCGCCACCTCGGACATACTGCATTTCTTCACGACCACGTCTTGCTTCTACAATTTGGACAACGATAGGCCCTGATGCAGATGGGATGTAATACATTCCTGTATCCGGATCGAATGCCGCTCCACGCCATTCGCCTCCGCCAGCCCATCCCGGAAACTGAATAGTTCCTCTCAATGAAGGCGGCATGAATAAGGGCCCATAATCAAACCTTTCAATATTCTGCAAAGCTTCCGAGCGCAATTCAGGAGTGAAGTCGATAAGAGTTTCATCGCTGATACCTTGTGGCTCAAATGCCGGTGGTTTTGTTGGGAATGGTTGTGTAGTGGAGAGCTGCTCGCCTGGCACAGTGCTCTGCGGCACTTCTCTTTCTTCTATAGGCCAAACCGGCTCTCCAGTTACTCGATCAAAAACATAGGTGAATCCTTGTTTAGATATCTGCGCTACAGCTTTTATGTCGCGACCATCGACATTGATGTCTATCAAAGTTGGTGCAGCTGGTGGGTCGTAATCCCAAACCCCATGATGAACTAATTGAAAATGCCAGACTCGTTCACCGGTATTTACATCAACAGCAACTATACTCTCTGCGAATAAGTTATCTCCCTTGCGCATACCGCCATACCAATCATTGGTCGGAGTTCCCACCGGGATATAAGCAATGCCCAACTCGTCATCAGCACTCATGATCGACCAGGCATTAGTGCTGCCTGTGTACTCCCATGAACCGTCTTCCCAGGTTTCGTTGCCAAATTCACCAGCCTGCGGAATAGTCTTAAACATCCATTCCAGCTCACCCGTCTCTGGATTAAACGCTCGTATGTGACCAGGCGGAGTCTGAATGCTGCTGGGACCATCATTCACGATTGAATTAACAATCGCCTTGTCATTAGTAACTAAAACTGGAGAGACAACACCGTATTGTTCCTTATCTATCTCTCTTCCCAACCCTTGCGTTAAATCTACTCTGCCATCATCACCAAAATTCAAATCTGGCTGTCCATTCTCAGCATTTACAGACCATAAATAGGAATCATTAGTCGCAAACAAAATTCGCCTTTTACCATTCCCTTCCCAATAAGCAACGCCACGAGTGTTATAGCCAAGATTCGCTGGTCGGCCGGCTTCCCACGCTTTGGTATCAAATACCCAGCGCTCTTCACCACTCTGAGCATCTAGAGCAACTATACGTCCGAACGATGTGGGCAAATACATAACGCCGTCTATAACAATAGGCGTGGCTTTATAGCTGCCTGGCACCAACGTGGAATTTCCATCAGCTAAATTTGATGAAACCGTTGCGTTATCGACACTATCCCAGGTCCAGGCTATTGCAAGCTGATCAACGTTTTCAGCGCTGATCTGATCAAATGGAATGTATTTCCTTGAACCGTTATCACCGCCATAGCTAGGCCAGTCGATGTTTTGAGCGACAGCTAATTCCACAAATATAAAGCTGAAAATAACTACTGATATAGACTTGAAAGTTTTCATGATTCCGACCAATTAATAAGGGGAAAGGAGATACTAGCGAATTGGTAGAAAATGGGAAGAGTAAAACAGATTATGGCGGTGAGAGAGGGATTCGAACCCTCGATGCCTTTCGACATACACACTTTCCAGGCGTGCTCCTTCAACCACTCGGACACCTCACCGTAATTTCGCGCGTACTCTAAACTAGGGTTAAACTATACACAAGTGCTCCTATTTACTACTGTCGTGCTGATCTAGAAAACATCATGTCCGATGTCATTAGCTCAGTACTACGATAGACATTTATATCCAAACCACCCCTTCTCAAAAAGTTTAGAGAAAGTTTTAATTTTGTTGGTTTGCATTGCAATAATACGTCCCGAAATATTCTTTCTGCACATTCTTCGTGATAACCCTGATAGTTCCGGTAAGCGCATAAATACGAGAGCAAACTTGATCGATCTATTTGTGGTCCTGTGTATTTAATATAGAAACTAGCCCAATCAGGTTGCCCGGTAACCGGGCAATTAGAACGAAACAAATCCGAATAAAGTTCTTCATCGGAAGCAACTTCATTAGTAATTAATAAGATACTTTCGCTGAGTCCTTTTTTAATTGAATCGCTAATCATTTCATTATCGATAGATATCCCAGTCCTCATCGGTTCATCTACGGGCGGGATTGTATTTACATCGAAAAGCACAACCTTTACTTCCGACTGACTAACTTTGGATAGATCTATCACTATATTTTGTTCTACTTCAACATCATTTCTGAATTTTTCATTGTTAAAAGAATTTAAGTAAAATTTTAAGGATTTTGACTCGACCATGTTCTCCGATTCGGCATTAAAGAAAAACTCACCGAGTCTAACTTCTGGCCTGCCATCTTTATCTAGCCAGGAAATTTCATAGGCATGCCAATGATCGATTCCATACATTTTAATTTTTCGATCAATATCGAGCAGAGAACGAGCTGGCCAACGAGGAATTGAATAAAGGATGTCAGGATCGTATTTCCGGGGATACTCTGTATTCTCGCCTAATGGATTATGTTCCATGAGTAACCTAAGTTCTAATACCCTTACCGTTTCTTAGCAACCAGATGCAGCTCGTATAAAGCGTAATAATAAAGAATCCGAGTATAAGAAAGGCCCAATATACATCTACATCTGAGCTACCCAATATGCCATAGCGAAAGCTATTTACCATATAAAAGATTGGATTCAAGCCTGAAACTATCTGCCAAAAAGTGGGTAATAGCTGCACTGAGTAAAATACACCGCCAAGATAAATCAAGGGAGTAAGAATAAATGTTGGAATAATAGATATATCATCAAAACTATTCGCGAATACTGCATTGATAAATCCCATCAATGAAAAAAGCATCGAAGTCAAAAGAATTGTCAATATGGTAATGAAGGGATACTCAATCGTTAGATCCGCGAAAAACAAAGACATTGTCGTAACAATTGCACCAACCGCTAGCCCTCGTGCCATACCGCCCACTATTACTCCAGAAAGAATTACATAATTGGGTACCGGCGCCACTAACAGCTCTTCTACAGTTTTCTGGAATTTTTGACTAAAAAAACTTGATACAACATTGGAATAAGAATTCTGAATCACGCTCATCATGATGAGCCCGGGCACTATAAATTCCATATATTGGAATCCACCCATTTCACCTATGCGTCGACCGACTAAATTTCCAAAAATCACGAAATACAAAGCAATAGTGATTGCTGGAGGAACTAAGGTCTGTAACCAGATTCGAGAAAATCTTCTTACCTCTTTTGATACTATTGTCTCAAAAGCTATGTATCTGTGATCAGAAAACATTACTTATTTGTCTCCGTTTTCATTTAACCGGGATATAAACAACTGCTCCAAGCGATTCGTCTTGTTGCGCATACTTGAAATATTCACCCCATGTCCGTCTAAAGCAGAAAAAACCTCATTGATGTTTTTCCCATGAGAAACTGTAACTTCCAAGCTATTCTCATCTATCTTTCGAACACTAACATTCTCTAATTGCAATTCTGGAGCTGAATTAATACTAACTGTTGAGTCGAAGATAAATGTCTGAGAATCAAGTTCCGCCAGAAGGTCTCTCATATTCGTATTCTCGATGATTGAGCCTTCATCCATGATGGCGATATTGCGGCATAGCTGTTCAGCCTCTTCTAAATAATGGGTGGTTAAGATAATGGTCGTGCCATTAGTATTTATTTCAGTCAAGAACTCCCACATAGAACGACGCAATTCGATATCTACGCCAGCAGTAGGCTCATCAAGTATAAGTAACCTAGGTTCATGGGCTAACGCGCGAGCAATCATTAATCGACGCTTCATTCCTCCTGATAAAGAACGCGATCGATCATTTCGCTTTTCCCATAATCCAAGTTTGCGTAAATACTTTTCAGCTCGTTCCATGGCAAGCTGACGAGGCAATCCGTAATATCCAGCCTGGGTAATGACAATATCTCGAACTTTCTCAAATTGATTAAAATTAACTTCTTGCGGAACCACTCCAAGATCAAGCTTTGTTTCGTAAATATGCGTATCTACGTTTTTACCAAACACTTGTACATGGCCAGAAGTGCGTTTAACCAAAGTCGATATCACTCCAATGGTTGTAGACTTACCAGCCCCGTTTGGGCCCAGCAACGCAAAAAAATCACCTTTTTGTACTTCAAGGGAGATTCCCTTAAGTGCTTGAAACCCATTTGCATAGGTTTTGTGTAAATCTTTAATTGAGATTGCAACGGTCATTCTAATGTCCTGAAAGCATAGTAACGCAGGAGTATCTCGTGGAGGATTGATGGAATCAATTCCACGTCTTAAGCAAAACCTATCTATAAGAAAGCACGATGAGAGGCTAGCTATTGAATTGCACCTCCTAGAGGTTTCAAACCCCTATGGTGTCCTTCTCCGCCCATCATAAGTTACTAATATTATTCAGGCTATAAAGTCAGTGACGAGCGTAAATCAGCATTGATAGACAATAAAAATGCTCCTCGGCCTGTTTAAACGACGAAATGCTATCATCTACGGTATGATTCACTCATGAGCAAACTGAAACTTTTAGCCCATATCATTAAAAAATTGTAACAACACCATCGTATAATAAATGTAGTTATTTTAATCATATTTCTTATTAGGAGTTTATTAATGGATCTTACAAATCCGGACGGTCGCGGAAAACTTAAAATCACCAGGATGACACTCAATGAAGACTCTGCCTCTTTTGATTTCGAAGGCAAGGTTGAAGGTTACGGTTCACCATTCCTCACTCACGAATACTTTTCCAATACGCAAGATCGCACTCGAGGCAAACTTGTAGGGGAAGCACGCACTTTTTTGGAGGACGGCACACTAATCAGCACTCCACATATGGGAACCTTCAGAAGGGAACAATCAAATGTACATGTCTACTTTGCAGACGCTTGTAATAACGGTGCTGTAAACTTCGTGATTTTAGATATAGACATCCTAACTAAAGATGTTGATCTCAGATTTTGGGAAGTGCGTCCTGCGGATTAGTCTTAGCAAAGGGGTTACGGATAACTCTGTAACCCTTTTTTGTACTCGGATAGGCTCCTTTTTTTATGCCTGGGAAAAATCAGACTGGCCCGAAACCCGATTTTTAGCCTTCGCTAATCTTAAGAATATCTAGAAAAGTATTGTAAGTGATTGTTTTAATTAGAGCTGAAAGGTGAGGCAAGGTGACAGAAAGCAGTACAAGGGGTGCAAAAAATGACGCAATAAATGATGCCTGGGTTATTCGGGATCAACAACCACCAGTTCATAAACTTCCCTGATAATTACAGTTGTTAAGCTAGTACTTAAAACCTAATTTGGTAGATCGTCAAATGCTCTATCAAGATATTTTTTAAACTTCTTCCACTCTTCCGAACTACCCTTATAGACTTTTTCCCGAACCTGCACGCTCGAGGCTGTCTTCACATAGCGATTGTTTTTTTCTGGGAATAAACAGGCTTCTTCCCAGTCTATCCCTAGATATTGGATTAGTTTCTTAGTTTCAGGTTCTTGATCGGTAGTAAGTTGCTCATAATTTAGGTGATAAATTTTCCCAGGATAATGCTTATCCCAAAAAAGCATCAAGTCCTCATACATCTGAAAATAATGAACTACATCTAACAGATCATAGCTGTAGCCTAATCCTTTGGCTGAAAAGTGATGTTTAAAATTTGACCAGCAAGTTGCTGCAGGGGGGGGGGGGGGGGGGGGGGGGGGGTTTCTTTTAACATGAACTATCTTAGCCTCAGGGAGTGCGCTACAGATTAGGCCTATATAGAAAAAGTTATTTGGCATTTTATCAGTTACAAAAGGTCGGCCTGCTGACAGTTTTATTAATTCATTTAGATACTGATTTCTTAACCTCTTAAGCTTATCCTCACTTACTTCACCTTTCCCCTCTGCTAACGATGAGCCAACCATTTCTAGAAAATTTAATTCATCAGCGGCTGTTACTTTTGAATGATTGGATATGATTTGCTCAACCAATGTTGTCCCTGATCTAGGCATTCCTAGGATCAGAATTGGGGTAGGAAAATTTTCCTCTCCCGAAGGATTAAAAAGGACATTTTTAAAAGAGTTAGCTGTTTTTTTTATCCTAGAAAATAATTCTTCATCTTGAGCTATATCGTAGTTTAGAATTTTTTTGCGAAGAGCATTCCCCTCATTAAGGTACCTGAAAGCCTCCTCTAAGTTTCCTAGGTCCTCAGAAGACTTGGCTAATGCAAAGCAAAGATGGCAGCGATCCTCATCACTAATATTAGTGCCAGCGTAAAGTTTTTCCATTTGAACTATCTGTGGATCAGAATATGTGTATTTCTTTAAAGCACTCAGATAACGATGGGCTTCAGCATAATCAGGCTTGATTAGGAGCGCTTTCTTAAAAGCAGCGATAGCCTCCTCGAATTTGGCCTGTGCTCGGAACGCTACGCCTATATTATTATGGGCTTTGGCATAATCAGGCCTGATTGCAAGCGCTTTGTTATAAGCCACGGCAGCTTCCTTGAGTTTGCCCTGATCTGTCAGAGCATTGCCCATATTGTTATGGGCTTCGGCATAATCAGGTTTCAATGCTACCGCTTTTCTGCAGCTTGCTTCAGCGTCTTTTGGTCTGCCGAGTTCTCGCAGCGCAATACCTAAATTAATATGAGCTTCGGCATAATCAGGCTTGATTAGGAGCACTTTGTTAAATGCAGCGATAGCCTCCTCGAATTTGCCGTAATTTGTTAGGGCATTGCCCAAATTGTAATGAGCTTCGGCATAATCAGGCTTGATTAAGAGTGCTTTGTTATACGCAGCGATAGCCTCCTCGAATTTGCCCTGTGCTCGGAATGCTATGCCAATGTTGTTATGAGCATCAGCGTAATCAGGCTTGATTAGGAGAGCTTCGTTATAGGCAGCGATAGCCTCCTCGAATTTACTTTGTACTCGGAACACTGCGCCTATATTGTTATGGGCTTCAGCCAAACCAGGCTTGATTAAGAGCGCTTCATTATAGGCAGCAATAGCCTCCTCGAATTTGCCCTGATCCCTTAGGACATTGCCCAAATTGTAATGAGCTTCGGCATAATCAGGCTTGATTAGGAGTGCTTTGTTATACGCAGCGATAGCTTCCTCGAGCTTGCCGTGATTTGTTAGGACACTGCCTAAATTGTAATGGGCTTCGGCATAATCAGGCTTGATTAGGAGTGCTTTATTATAAGCAGCGGTGGCCTTCTCGAGTTTACCCTGACCTCTTAAGGCGTTGCCCAGATTGTTATGGGCTTCGGCATAATCAGGCTTGATTAACAACGCTTTGTTATAAGCGGCGACAGCCTCTTCGAGTTCGCCCTGTGCTTTGAACGCTGCGCCTAGCAGATTCCAAAGCGGAAATGATTGCGGGAACTCCTCTGTTAGCCGATCACATTCTTGAGTAACTGTCCTAAATTGCCCCTTATTATATAAGGATATGAGTTGATGAAGAATTTCATCTGAAGGATTTCCCTCGGCTAAAGTGTCTGGCTTTGGTTGGGATAGTTTAGCAAGGCCTTGCTTAGCTCTAACATTCCCTGGAAAAAGCTCTAATATAGAGTCATAACATTTACGTGCCTCATCCATTTGACCATTTCGCTCGTGGGATGTGGCTTTCCGCAAAGTTCTTTCAACACTTAGTCTTGCCATAAAGCTCTTGCGGATAGAAAATTATTCCAGTTGTTTGTCGAGTCACTTCTAAACCACATCATAATTCTTCATTAGAACTTATGTTCATCCAGCAAATAGTATCTAGTAGACCGAAAAAGAACAAAAGGGGAAATCTTTGCTAAGAAAGAACCAGTGAAAAAGGAGCCATTAGGCTCCTTTTAATCATCCTGGGTGACAATTAGCATTGATATGAGCTGTATAGGGTATTTTTAGGTCATTGCCAAGTTGAAACTTGCGGCCAGATAGTTACCTGAGAAGGGATGCCGGTGCAGAATATTGGCCTTAAACTGGTGAAGTAAAAGGCACAAAAAGTTCAGCCGACCTATTTCAAAAAGTTAAGTTATTGATTTTATTAATAGAAAAGTGGCGTCCCCTAGGGGTTTCGAACCCCTATGGATACCTTTTATCACCTTTTACCACTTTGTTAAGTGATTGATTTAATTAGATTTGAAAGGTGAGACAAGGTGACAGAAAGCGATACAAGGGGTGCAATTCCTTCACGTTTTCCTTCACGCTCGGTTATTCGGGATCAACCACAACCAGTTCATAGACTTCTCTGATAATTCCCCAGGGTATGAACATTGCACAGTGCATCATTTCTTTTTCGTTACAAACTAACTTGCCTCTTCGTTGATTCTGAAATCGGAGTTATCTGCGAAGCTGACGCCTTTCGTACAGCTACTGTTACCAAGCAGTCC